>NZ_JAGEKQ010000040.1:0-9550 GCF_017565385.1 Dermacoccus sp. NHGro5
TGCGGCGGCTCCTCGAATCACAGTGTTCGACAGATGTGAATACAGACAGCCACCCGGACAAAAATCTTGTCCGGGTGGCTGTCTGTATTCATCTCGGTGGAGCTATGGGGATTCGAACCCCAGACCTTCTCATTGCGAACGAGACGCGCTACCAACTGCGCCATAGCCCCGTGAAGCGAGAGACACGTTACCACCAAGCGGCGCACAGACCAACACGAGGCGCCCCAATCGGCCGTCACCCACCCTGCTCACCGGGCCCGGCGCCCCACGCCCGGCTCCCTCCACGATCCCACCAGCAGAAACGCTCCTTCGTGCCACCGAAAGCACACGTGCAATCCGTCACACCGGAAACGCAACCCTCAGACACACGAAGACGGCGGGCGCCCCGTGGGCACCCGCCGTCCGTCGTCAAAGCCTCGGCGCGGCCTCAGCCGGCGCGGTAGACCTGCGGAAGCTCTTCGTAGTCCTCGTCGAGCGCCATGCCGTCGAACGGCAGATCCTCGACGGGCGTGTTCTCGTACCGCGCGGCGAGCGGGCGCGTGTCGACCTCGTCGACGGTCGCCGCCGGCTCGACAGGTTCACGCTCGGCCTTCGCCTTCATCGTGTACGTCGGGCGCGGCACGTCGACGGGCGCCCATGCCGCAGCGTCGAACACCTCGGCCTGCGCACGCGCCACGGCGTCCACGGCGTCCACGGCAGGCTCGACGTCGACGGCCGGCTCGGCGTCGACGTCGCGCTCCGGCAGCTGCGCGACGAGCGGCGAACGCTTCGTCATCGGCGCCGCGGTCTCGGCCGCCTCGACCTCGACGCGGGTGGCGCCCACAGTGGCGCTCGAACGCGCAGGCGACGCGGCGCGCGCCGGAGCTGAGACGCCCACCGGGCGCACCGGGGTCGACGCAGCCTTGGCCGTCCGCGCTGCGATCGCCGAGCGGCGCAGCCACACGACGACACCGGCCGTCGCCAGCAGGCCGAGCAACGGCAGCCACGCCGGCACGAGCGTCAGCAGGGCGAGCAGCGCCGTCACGACGAAGAAACCGAACGATCCGAGCAGGGCAAACAGCTTGACCTTCGGCGATTCGAGCGCCGCCGGCACGCGGGCAAGGCCCTGCGCCGCGCCCTGCAGACGAGCGGGCACCCGCGTCGTCGTCACCTCGAAGCCCTCAGCGGTCGACGCGTGCGCGTCACCCTCGGGGGCGCCAGGCGTCACGCGCGAGGCACCCTTGACGCTGACCTGAGGACGCAGGATCGTGCGCGCCGGCTCGTCGGCGCGCGCCGAGACGTCAGCCTGGATCGGGGTACGGCGTTCGAGCATCCTCATCGCCTCCGAGAATCGATCGACGGTGCGCGCGGTCGCGAGATCCTCGCGGCGGCGCACCCAGTGCTTGAGCATGTAGGCAGCCCACACGGCAATGATGACGAAGAAGATCAGGCTGCTGGCACTCACGCACACCAGGCTAGGGCGCGGCGGCTTCACAACGAGTGAGCCACGCCGCGCGTGTCGCGCAAAAAATCTTCACTGCGTGGGGTAACAATGCCCCGCCGCCGGCGGACGACGGAGGGCACAGACCGACGTCAGGGCCGATCGTCGATGTGCACGGCGCGGTCAGCTCCGACGCGCGGATGGCGGAGCGTCGGCGAACGTGGACGAAAATCGCAGTTGGGTACGGGCCACGTCGAGGTGGGTTTCGACGGCGCTGTTCAGCGGTTCGAGGGGGCAGACGGGTTCGGAGGTCCGAAAGGTCAGACGGGGTCGGGGGCCAGAGGGGGTCGGGGGTCCGAGGAGTCAGGCAGGCTCAAGGCGGGTCAGACGGGGTCGATGCGTCCGAGGCGCAATGGCGAGTCGACAGTGTCAACAGTGTCGACGGAGCCCGATCGCTCGAGATTCTCCACACGCTGCACGAGCGTGCCGTCGACCTCGTGGCGCAGCAGTGCGAACGTGCGGTGGTCGCGCCACGCGCCGTCGATGTGGAGGAACTCGCGGCGCACGCCTTCGTGACGCCAGCCGAGCTTTTCGACGACGCGCAGCGAGTTGGCGTTGTCGGGGCGCACGTTGATCTCGAGGCGGTGCAACCGCTCCACACCGAACGCGTGGTCGGCGGCCATCGCGACGGCCATGGGCGTCAGGCCGTGCCCGGCGAAGCGTTCACCGATCCAGTAGCCGATCGTGCCGCCCTGCTGCGCCCCACGCACGATCGTGAAGATGTGCACCTGCCCGGCCAGGGCACCGTTCCACGTCATCGCCCACGGCAACAACCGACCCGCGCGTGCCTCCGCGTTCTGCTCCTTGACGGCCGCCTTGAAGCCCAGCGCCGGCTCGGGGTAGGGGTTCGTCGAATCCCAGGGGCCCGTCCACCGGCGGTTCGCGGCGCGCAGCGCACTCCACTCCTGCAGATCCCGACGGGGATGCAACGGACGCAACCCCAGCTCACCGCCGCGATAGCGCCGCCGCAGCGTGACGGGCCACGTGCCCGGACCCATCAGTGCGAGCCTCCGTCGAGCTGCGCCATGACGTGCTCGAGGATGCCGTCGAGCACGTCGAGACCGTCGGCCACTCCGCCACGCGAGCCAGGCAGGTTGACGACGAACGCGCGCCCCGCGGCGCCGTCCGCGATGCCGGCGAGCCCACGCGAAAGGACGGCCGTCGCCACCCCTGCGGCCACACCCTTCGCGCGCAACGCTTCCTCGATGCCGCTGAGCTGCACCGTGAGGTACGGCCGCGTCTGCTCGGGCGTCGCGTCGCTTGGCGACACGCCCGTCCCGCCGGTCGTGACGACGACGCGGCACCCGAGCGCGAGCACGTCACCGATCGCGTCACCCACCGCCGGTCCGTCGGCGACGAGTCGCGCGTCGACCGTCCACCCCCGCTCACGTAGCCATGCCGCGATGACGGGCCCGGTCGCGTCGGTGTAGATCCCCTGCGCGGCCCGCGTCGAGCACGTGACGACGGCGGCGCGCCGTTCACTCATGCCAGTCACCGCTACGCCCACCCGACTTCGCCGTGACACGCACGTCGGTGATGCGTGCGTGCTTGTCGACGGCCTTGACCATGTCGATGAGCGCGAGCGCCGCGACGCTCACACAGGTCAGCGCTTCCATCTCGATGCCGGTGCGATCGGCGGTGACGACGGTGGCGCGGATGTCGACGCCGTCGTCGGTGACGTCGAGGTCGACCTCGACACCGTGCACCGCGATCGGGTGGGCGAGCGGAATGAGGTCAGGGGTGCGCTTGGCGGCCTGCAACCCCGCGATGCGTGCGACGGCGAGGGCATCACCCTTGGGCACGTCACTGTCACGCAGCGCCGCCACGGCGCGCTCGCTCAGCAGCACGCGCCCCGCCGCTGACGCCGAACGTCGCGTCACGGCCTTCGCCGCGACGTCGACCATGTGCGCGCTGCCGTCACCACGCACGTGGGTGAGGTCGCTCATGTCACTCCTTCTCGTCCGCCACGTTCTCGTCGTAGGCGCCCGCCAGGGGCGCGTCGATCGGCCCGTCGAGCACGAGCACGTCGAGCATCTCACCCGTCTCGACCTGGCGGGCCTCTCGCGACACGCGCGCGAGCGCGTTGGCCTCGCCCAACTCACCGAGGTGATGCGATCCCTGGCGCGCATTGGCACGGATCGCCAGCTCGCCGTCAGCGCCGCGCACCGCGTGGACGCGCGCGTACTGGGCACGTCCACGCGGGCACGTCCACCCCGGGCCACGCACGACGCCGCGTCGCCACACGGGCGCCGGGCGCCCGCTCATGTGCGCGAGCGCGGGCGCGACGAACACCCAGAACGACACGAGCGTGCTCATCGGGTTGCCGGGCAGCGTGAACACCGGCACTCCTCGCTCGCCGAGCAGCCCGAAACCCTGCGGCTTGCCGGGCTGCATCGCGACCTTGTCGAACGTCACCTCGCCCGCCTCGATCAGCGCGGCCTTGACGGCGTCATACGCCCCCGCGCTCACCCCACCCGTCGTGATGACGGCGTCAGCCGTCGCGACGGCACGCTCCAGCACCCGCGCCACCTCGCCGGCATCGTCACGTACGTGCGCGACCTCGACGAGTTGGGCTCCCACCGCAGCGACGAGCGCAGCGAGCATCGGCCCGTTCGAATCGTGGATCTGCCCATGCTGCAGCGCTTCTCCGGCCGGACGCAGCTCGTCCCCCGTCGACAGCACGACGACGCGCGGGCGCGGTGCCACCTCGATGTGATCCACCCCCGCCGAGGCGATGACGGCGACGTGTTGCGGTGCGATGATCGTGCCGGCGCGCAGCAGGACGTCGCCGATGCGCACGTCCTCGCCGCGTCGGCGGATGTGGCGCCCGTCCTCCACCTCGCCCGTGAACCGCACGCGCTCCAGCCCGCGGTCGCTCTGCTCGACCGGCACCACCGTCGTCGCCCCCGACGGCACCGGCGCGCCCGTCATGATGCGCCAGGCCTCACCCGGCGCGCACGTCAGCTCACGCGTGTCACCGGCGGGGATGTCGCCGACGACGGGTAGCTCGCCGTCCGCAGCGTCCTCGGTTCGCAGGGCGTACCCGTCCATCGCGGAATTCGTGAACCCCGGCAGGTCGACGCCGCTGCACACGTCAGCGGCGAGCGCCCGCCCGAGGACGTCACCGACCCAGCCGCCGTCGGCCAGCGCCACCCGCCGCGCAGGCAGCCGTGGAACGGCCGCGAGGATGCGCGCGAGGTGCTCGGCATCGGTGATGAGTTCGGGGGCGTGCGACATGCCCCCATTGTGCAACCCACCACCGACAACGCCCCGTTCGCAACCGGATTCGGTTGCGAACGGGGCGTCATCCCAATGCTGGATGGCGTCAGGCGCCGCGCTCGGTGCGCGTGCGCCCCTTGCCCTCGTCGGTCTCGACCCAGCCCTGCAGCCAGGAGCGGAAGTCGGAACCGAACTCGTTGTGACGCGTGCCGAGACGCACGACCGCCTTGAGGTAGTCGAGACGGTCGCCCGTGTCGTAGCGGCTGCCGCGGAAGACGACACCGATGACGCCGGCGCCCTCACCCGTCGCGCTCGCACGCTCGGCGAGCGCGTCCGTCAGCTGGATCTCGCCGCCGCGTCCCGGCTCCGTCTTCTCGAGCACCGCGAAGATCGACGGGTCGAGCACGTAGCGGCCGATGATCGCGAGGTTGCTCGGCGCCTCCCCCGCGGCCGGCTTCTCGACGAGACCGGTGACGCGCACGACGTCTTCGCCCTCACCGTCGATCGGCTCGACCGCGGCGCAGCCGTAGAGGTGGATCTGGTCGTCCGGCACCTCCATGAGCGCGATGACGGACCCGCCGTGGTTGGCCTGGACGTCGATCATCTGCTCGAGCAGGTGGTCGTCCTCGTCGATGAGGTCGTCGCCGAGCAGGACGGCGAACGGCTCGTCGCCGACGTGGTTGCGCCCGACGAGCACGGCGTGGCCGAGGCCGCGCGGCTCGCCCTGGCGGATGAAGTGGACCTCACCGAGGTCGGCCGACTTCTGCACACGCTTGAGGCGCTTCTCGTCGCCCTTCTTCTCCAGGGCCCGCTCGAGCTCCCAGTGGCGGTCGAAGTGATCCTCGAGAGCAGCCTTGGAACGACCGGTGATCGTGAGGATGTCGGGAACCCCTGCGCGCACCGCCTCTTCGACGACGTACTGGATGGCCGGCTTGTCGACGACCGGCAGCATCTCCTTGGGGATGGCCTTCGTGGCAGGCAGGAAGCGCGTGCCGAGCCCGGCGGCCGGGATGACGGCCTTGCGCGCGCGACGGCGAGGAGCGGAGGACGGCGTTTCAGTCATGAGCCTAGGCTAGCCCTCATGACCGACAACGGGGCCCCGGATGCACCGACCGGCGCGACACCTCCGCGCGACGTCGAGCCGACGCCCGACGAGCGCGAGCGCGTCGCCAAGCGCGATTTGCGCACACGACTTCGCGCCGCGCGTCGCGAGCGTCGTGATGCGACGAGCCCCGAGCAACGTCACGCCGACGGACTCGCGCTGCTGCATCACTTAGAGCCGCTGCTGGCACGCGCCACCTGCGTCACCTCGTTCGAGCCGCTGGCGAGCGAGTCGAACCTCGAACCGATCAACGCCGCCGTCAGGGCGCGCGGGCGCGTGCTCGTGCCGATCACGCTCGCCGATCTGGACCTGTCCTGGCGTGACGCCGCCACGGGCGACGACCTGGGCACGGGTGGCATCGCGGCCGCCGACCTCGTCATCGCGCCCGCGCTCGCGATCGGCCCGAACGGCGAACGCCTCGGCCAGGGCGGCGGCTGCTACGACCGCGCCCTGCCGCGCCGACGGCCGGGCACACCCGTCGTCGCCGTCGTCTTTCCCGACGAGCTGCTGACCGGCCCCGATGCGCCCAGCATCCCGGTCGAGGCGCACGACGAACGCGTCGACGCGGCCCTCACCGTGGACGGCCTCGTCCGCTTCGGCGACGCCCTGGGATACTGAGAGGCACCGGCCCGCGACGAGGCCGAGCCGACGCCGACGCACCCACCCGCTGACGCCGACCTGAGGAGGGGGCCCGATGATCGAAGCCGCCGCCGCCACCGGGTTCGACACCGCCGACCTGCCGCTGACGCTGCTCGTCGGCTCGCTCGTCCTGCTCGTCGCCGTCGCCGCCGTCCGCCTCGCCAACCGCTCGGGGCTGCCGACGCTGCTCATCTACCTCGCGATCGGCGTCGCTCTCGGTGAGGGTGGGCTCGGCATCGGCTTCGAGAACACGAACCTCACGCAGGTGCTCGGCTATTGCGCGCTCATCCTCATCCTCATCGAGGGCGGTCTGACGACGCAGTGGAGCAGCATCCGCGCGTCCGTCGCCCCGGCCCTGCTGCTGTCGACACTCGGCGTGCTCGTCTCCGTCGCGGTCGTCGGTTCGGCGACGCACCTCCTGCTCGACTTCGACTGGAAGACGTCGCTGCTGCTCGGCGCCATCGTCTCCTCGACGGACGCCGCGGCCGTGTTCTCGGTGCTGCGCAAGGTGCCGCTGCCGCATCGCCTCGCTGGCGTGCTCGAGGCCGAGTCGGGCTTCAACGACGCGCCCGTCGTGCTGCTCGTCGTCGCCCTCGCGGACGAGGTGGTGCCCGGCGGCGAGCACCACGGCGTCCTCTCCCTCGCCGGGATGGCGGTGTTCGAACTCGCCGGTGGCGCGCTCGTCGGCCTCGCTGTCGGCTGGGTGCTCGGCGCCCTCTCGCAGCGCATCGCGCCCGGCTCGTCAGGTCTGTTCGCAATCGGCGTCGTCGCCGGGGGTGTCCTCGCCTATGCCGCGGCGTCCGTCGTCCACACGAGCGGCTTCATGGCGACCTACCTCGCGGCGCTCGTCCTCGGCAACATGCCGATCCCCCACCGTCAGGCCGTGCGCGGCTTCGGGCAGGCGATGGGGTGGCTCGCGCAGATCGGCCTGTTCGTCCTGCTCGGCCTGCTCGCCTCCCCCAGCCGCCTCATGGACCAGTTCGTGCCCGCCATGGTCGTCGGCTTCGTCCTGCTCCTGCTCGCCCGCCCCGCCTCGATCATCGCGTCGATGACGCCGTTCGGCTTCTCCTGGCGCGAGCAGGTGTTCCTGTCATGGGCAGGTCTTCGCGGCGCGGTGCCGGTCGTCCTCGCGACGGTGCCGCTGACCGCGGGCGCCGAGCAGATGCGCTGGATCTTCGACCTCGTCTTCGTCCTCGTCGTCGTCTTCACGTTCCTGCAGGCCCCGACGCTGCCGCTCGTCGCCCGCGTGCTCGGCATCGGCAACGACGCGCACGCCGTCGAGCTCGAGGTCGAGAACACGCCGCTGACGGACCTGCGCGCCGACATGCTGCACGTCAAGGTCGGCGAGCACTCGCAGCTCGTGGGCGTCATGCTGTACGAGCTGCGCCTACCGGTCGGCGCGAACGTCACCCTCGTCGTCAACGGCGAGCGCAGCTACGTGCCCGGTGAGCGCAGCGTGCTGCGCGCCGGCGATCAACTGCTCGTCGTGACGAAGGAGGCGGTGCGCGCTCGTACCCTCGCCCGCTTCCGCGAGGTGAGCGAGGGCGGACGCCTCGCAGGTTGGCGCATGCCCACCGCGCCCCGCACATGAGCGACGTGCGCCTGCCTGACCCTGACGCTGCCTTACCATGTCGCAGTCGAACCAGCGCCGCCCGCCGGCACGAGAGAAGGAATGACGATGCCCACCTACGCCTACGCGTGCAAGGAATGCGGCCACGGTTTCGAGGCGCGCCAGTCGTTCGACGACCCCGCTCTCACGACGTGCCCCGAGTGCGGCGGCCCGCTGCGCAAGGTGTTCAACAGCGTCGGCGTGACGTTCAAGGGGGCGGGTTTCTACCGCACCGACAGCCGTTCCTCCGGCACGAGCTCGAGCTCCAGTTCCGGTTCGAGCTCGAGCGGTTCGAGCAGCTCCGACGCCTGACGGCCATCCCCAGGTGTGACGGCCGGGCACCCTGATCCACAGCCTGCGGCGTGACGACGCGCGCCGTCGACGCGGTTCGCCCTAGCGTCGAGCCATGCCCTCACTGCGCACCCTCGACGTCGTCCACCGCCTCAACGCCCCGACGCGCGCGGCCGCGACGCGTCGCCGCCGGCTGCGCAAGGCCGCGGCCATCACCTGCCTGCTCGTCGGCGCGGCGCTCGCGGCACCGTCGGGCGGCGCCCCCGCTCCTGCGGCGTCCGCGGCCACGTCGGGCGCGTCGGCCGACGGCCCTGCACCGGCCGCTCTGCGGGGACGCCACATCGTGCGCATCACGGCGGTGGGGCCGAACCCACAGGATGCCGCCCGCGTCGACGTGTGGGACGCCTCCGGGACGCGGCTCGTCAGCTGCGCCCCGACCTACCCGGGTTCGTCTCGAGTTCCCGCTCGCGATGTGATGTCGAACACGTCGCCAAGCACGGTCTCGATCGCGCTGACCGATGCCGAGACCGTCCGCGTGGCCAAACATCTGGGAAACGCCGCGGATTCGGGAAGCGGCCTCCTCGTCACCGGCTGCCTGTGAGCGATGGCCTTATATCACGCACGACGACACGCCTGGCCGTTTTGATTTCCCGACTTTCCACCCATCTGGGTACTCTCATCACTGCACCTTCCACACAGCATTCCGAGCAGTTAGGAGAAGCCATGAAGGGCTTCAAGGACTTCATCATGCGCGGCAATCTCATCGAGCTTGCCGTCGCCTTCATCATGGCCGGCGCGTTCGCGAAGGTCGTCGAGGCCTTCGTCACGATCGTCATGGACCTGCTGGGCAAGCTCGGCGGCACGCCGGACTTCTCGTCCTACAAGCCGGGCGGCGTCCACGTCGGCGCGTTCCTCACGGTTCTCGTCAGCTTCCTCATCCTCGCGTTCGTCGTGTACTTCGCGATGGTCAAGCCCTACGAGGCTGCCAAGGCCCGCTTCGCCAAGCCGGCTGACGCCGAGGACACCGAGCTGTCGCTGCTGGCCGAGATCCGCGACGAGCTGCGCGCTGGCCGCCGCCTCTGAGGCTCATCGAGCGCATGAGGCCTCTCGGTCTCTGAGCGCACGAAGGGCGTGAACACCATGGTGTTCACGCCCTTCGTCATGTCCGCTCCGCCATTCCCCCGGAGCCCAGGCTCAACCCCAGTCCCGC
>NZ_JAGEKQ010000041.1:0-67133 GCF_017565385.1 Dermacoccus sp. NHGro5
AAGCGCACCCGCCCGTACCGTCCACAGACGAACGGCAAGATCGAACGCTTCCACCGCACCCTGGCCGACGGGTGGGCCTTCGCGAAGTTCTACGACAGCGAAGACGCCCGGCTCGCGGCGCTGGCACCATGGATCCACCAGTACAACCACCACCGGCCCCACTCAGCCATCGGCAGAGTCGCGCCCATCACCCGGTTGGACAACCTGGCTGGTCATCACACCTAGCGAGCCTCGCGCCCGCCATGACGATGCCGCCCCACCCCGCGTTCGGCGGAGTGGGGCGGCAACGTCATGCGGCGAATCGCGCTGAGCAGGTGCTCAGTTCGCCGTCGTGTTCGAGAACCAACGGCGACGGCGCTCCTCGCGCTCCGCCGTCACGGCGCGGTACTCGCGCGTGTTCGGGTGCTCGTAGCGGTTGCGGGCATTCTCGACCTCGGCCCACTTCTCCTCGAGCGGACGCTCGGCCTCGGCCTTCTTGTGCTGCTTCGCGCGCTCGGCCTCCGCCTTCTTCTGCTCGGCCTCGACCTTGTGACGCTGCGCGTCACGACGCTCCCGCTCCTCACGCTTGTGGCGGCTCTCGGCGAGCGCACGACGGCGACGCACCTCGCGCGCCTCGGCGATCTCCGCCGCCTCGCGCTCCGCGGCGTCGTCCGTGGCGCGACGACGCGTCACGCCGTCCGCGCGTGAGGCGCCGGAGCCGTCCGCGAGGTCGGGGGCCTCGTCCTTCGTGGCCGCGGCGAGCGCCGGAGCCGCTTCCTGCGTCTTCGACTGCGGACGCGTCGGACGCTTCTCGCTCGAGCCGGCCTGAGCGGCCATCGTGCGCTCGTCGGAACGCTCCTTGGGAGCCTCGGGCAGCATCGTGCGGACGGCCTCGTCCGGCACGCCGGACGACAGGCGCAGGGCGTGGACCTGCTCGACGAGCGCGTCGTACTTCTCTGCCTTCTTGTCGATGCCCTTCTCGTCACGCACGGGCAGGAGGATGAGCTCTTCGGCCGGGTAGCCGGTCTTCAACTGGCGCGTGCGCAACGTCTCGGAGTCGAACTCCGCACCGAAGAGCATGGCGAGGTTCGTGATCCACAGCCACAGCAGCAGGATGATCGGCGTCGCCATCGGGCCGTACGTCTTGCCGTAGTTGCCCATGTTGGACACGTACCAGGCGAAGGCGATCGTCCCGATCGCCCAGATCACGAACGCGAGGACGGCGCCCGGGTTGAACATCGCCTGCTTGAAGGGACGCTTCACGTTCGGCGTACCCCAGAACAGCAGCGAGATGATGAAGATGACGACGACGATGACGAACGGCACCTTCGCCCAGTCCCACACCGTCGCAGCCTGCGTGCCGAGACCGACGGAGTCGAAGATCTGCTCCGCGATGCCACCCGAGACGACGAGCGAGAACGCGGCGAGGATCGCTAGGACGAACGCCACGATCGTGACGAAGTAGAGCCACAGCCGCAGCTTGAAGACGGGGCGGCCCTCGGCAACGTCGTAGATACGGTTGCTCATGCGTGAGAAGGCGTTGACGTAGCCCGACGCCGACCACAGCGACACCAGGATGCCGAGGATGAAGGCGAGGCCGGCGCCGCCGCCCTGCAAGTTGTTGATGAAGGTCGTGAACCCCTCGGGGATGTCGTCCTTGTTCTTGCCGACGATCTCCGCGATGGCTTCGATGACGCTGTCCGTCGTCTTCTGCCCGTTGCCGAACAGCCCGATCGTCGAGACCGCCGCAATGATGGCGGGGAACATCGCCTGCACCGAGTAGTAGGTGAGCGACGCTGCCAAGTCGGTGCACTGGTCCTGCGAGAACTTGGCCGCAGCGCGCTTGAACGCGACCTTGTAGTCGGGTTTGGCGTCGAGCTTCGGCGGATCGCCGTACGGGCGCTCCACTCCGGCTTCAGGAAGGCTCGTCATGAGTCGTCTCCGGTGTGTTGTGGTCAGAACTGTTCTGTCTCGAATCTATCGCCCCGATCGCGCCGCGTCCCATCCCCCGCTGGGCGCGTCGGAGGCGTATCGTGTTGCGCCGCACGCGAGGCGCGGCTCGAAGTTGGCCCGAAGTGCCGCTGTCGTCTATAGTTTTTTCTCGTTGCGCCAATAGCTCAATTGGCAGAGCAGCTGACTCTTAATCAGCGGGTTCGGGGTTCGAGTCCCTGTTGGCGCACCAGAAAAGCCGTTGCAGCAGAACGTCGTTATACGTCGTCGCCGCGGTGTCGAAGGGCCGGTGAACACGTGTGCACCGGCCCTTCGTCGTGCGCCTTGACCGCGTCACGACGTCGCGCCAGGTCGGTTCGACGATCATCGGCGACGGGAACGCTCAGTCGGCGTCGTCGGTGGAGATGACGTCCGCCTGCGAGTTCAGCTCGTGGGCCGGCACCCCCATCTCCTTCTCGGCGTCGCTCTGCTCGTCTCGCGTCGTGTTCTCCTCGTTCGCGGACGTGGCGTTCTTGTCGTTCTCACCGGGCATGGTTGCCTCCCTGCGTTGACGGCGTTCACTGTCGCCTCAACCCTTTCACGGGGCGCCCCGGGCCGCCATCACCTTGCGGGTGATGCCCGACCCGGCACAGGCGCCTCACGAGCCGGGGCACTCGAACCCGAGCATGCGAGAAGGCCCACCGTGAACGGTGGACCTTCTCCGGAGTGGTGCGCCAACAGGGACTCGAACCCCGAACCCGCTGATTAAGAGTCAGCTGCTCTGCCAATTGAGCTATTGGCGCAACGAGGAGAAACACTACATGAACCGCAGGTGCGAGGCCAAATTCGTGTCAGCGCCTGCGCCTCCCCCGACGCGACGGCTCGGAGAAACACGCGTGGCCCGCTCGTCGCGGGACGAACGGGCCACGTCGGGAGGCGCCGTGGAGCGCCCAGTGTCAGGAGCGAAGGCGCTTCGCGAGGCCGACGAGCACGAGCAGCCCACCGAGGCCGCCGAGACCCATCGCGACACGGTCGGAGCGCAGGTCGCCGTCAGCAGTGCGGGTCGCGTCGGTCAGCGCGAGGCGAGCGCTCTCGGTCTGACGCTTGGCGATCTCCTTCGGCTGCGCGCGGAACGCGAGCTCGTCGATCGTGCCGGCGAGGCGCGAACGCGACGCGGCGAGCTCAGCTTCGATCTGCTTGGCCGTCTTGGGTGCCATGGTGGGTCTCCTTGCCACATGCGGAAAACTAGGATCTTGACTCAAAGGTTAACGCACCAGACGGATTCGCTCAGGAGGACTTCACCCATGGCACGCCTCGAAGCTGGTACACGCGCCCCCGACTTCACGCTGACGAGTGACGCCGGCACCCAGATCTGCCTTGGCGACTACGCCGGCCGCAAACTCATCATCTTCTTCTACCCCGCCGCGATGACGCCAGGATGCACCACGGAGGCCTGCGACTTCCGCGACTCGCTCGCACCGCTGCAGGCCGCGGGCTACGAGGTCATCGGCATCAGCCCCGACGCGCCCGCCAAGCTCGCGACGTTCGTCGAGAAGGAGCAGCTGACGTACCCGCTGCTGTCGGACGAGTCGAAGACGACGCTCGAGGCGTACGGCGCCTACGGCGAGAAGAAGCTGTACGGAAAGCCCGTCGTCGGCGTCATCCGTTCGACGTTCGTCATCGACGAGAACGGCGTCATCGAGCTCGCGCGCTACAACGTCAAGGCCACCGGACACGTCGCGTCACTGAAGAAGGCCCTGAAGTTCGAAGCCTGAGCGCGCCCTGACGCAGGGTGGGCGCGGCCCCGCCGCGGTTCTGCCCCACGCAGGATGGCGGACAACTCACGTGTAAGCCCGTCACGACTCGCCTCCTCGTGAGTTACCTGCCATCCTGTGCAAGCGTCGGCGTCGGCATGGGCTCGGACGACGTGACGTAGGATCGTCGGCGCTGCGCCTGTGGCGGAATTGGCAGACGCGCCAGATTTAGGTTCTGGTGTCTTAGACGTGGGAGTTCAAGTCTCCCCAGGCGCACCGAGGACGAGGGCGGCACTCGCAGACGCGGGGCCGTCCTCGTCGCATGTCGAGTGCGGTGCTCGGGTGGGCTCGAGTTGACGGGCCCCACTCGGCAGGCGAGCGGCCATCGCCCGGATCCAAGACCCGCCCAGGTTGGCCCGCTCCCTCACCTCGCGGGCAACCGAGACCGATTCGCAACCGAAAACGCCCTCCCCTGACGTCGCGGCGGCTCTACTGTGAGCCCAGCACGTCACGACGCCCCAGCCGAGCACGAACGCCCCAGCTCGTCCCGGCCGGCGCACCCGTCGTCGGAGGAAGCCATGCGACACACCATCACGGCTGCAGTCTCACTCTGCGCCCTCACCACCCTCGTCGGGTGCTCGGGCGGATCGTCGACGAGCGGTGACGCCTCGTCATCAGCGTCGACGTCGGCCTCAGTGTCGGCCGCGTCCACGCCCCCATCGTCCACCGCCTCGGCTCCTGCGAGCGGGTCGTCGTCGGCAGCGCCGTCATCGAGTGCCAGCGGCACGAACGGCGCATCCTCGAGCGCAACGAGCGCCGGCGCCTCGAGCACGACGGTCCCCTACCCGACCAGCCCGGCGCCGTCGTCGTCCGGCGCGTTCAGAGTCGAGATCACCTCCGTGACGTACGCCAACGGTGCGTACGACGCGGTCGTCACGACGCGCCCCGGCGCCACGTTCTTTCTGGCCCCGACCTCCCCGGGCGCCAACGGCATGTCACCGTCAGCATCGGCGGGGGGCGTCTGCACTGCGGGAACCAAGGGCGTCCAGGGCATGCTGACGACGTACTCGCTGCACTGCCCGGGCGAGCAGAATGCTGCGACGCTCCTCATCGTGCGCGTCGCGGGCGGCGGCTCGGGAGCCAGCGTCGCCACCCCCCTGGCTGTCGGCACGACGCCGTGAAGCGCGCCCGTCGCGCGATCGCGGTCGCGACGCTCCTCGCGCTCACCGGCTGCTCCGCGCAGGCCATCACCCCGGCGTCCCCGTCGTCGAGTCGCATGACGCGGCCCTCCGTCGTCCCCACCATCGATCTGCCCGAGGGCACGGGCCCGACGGATCCGGATGTCCCCGCCGAAGGTTCGACCGATGCGCCCGAATTCGTCCCGACACAGATCTGGGTTCGTTCGGCGACCTACACCCGGGGCTCGTACGCCCTGACGCTCGCGACTGCGCCCGAGGCCGACTTCGTTCTTCAGGACACGCGAGCCGCGGGCGGTGGGCAGCTCATCCAAGGAGGTGACGCTGATCCCCAGTGCAGCAAGACCTCGGAGAAACCCCTGTCTGCACCGATCAAGGGTGCCCTGAAGAACGTCACCCACCTCGTGACCCTGACGTGCCACGTCACCGGCGCGCTGAAGCGTCCTGCCATCTCCGGCCTCTGGGGCGACGCCACGCACACGGGCGCGACCTCGGCGATCTTCGCGCTCGGCGATGCCAAGGCCCAGGGCAGTCCGCAGACAGATCCGGACGCGCCGATCCAGGCCGACCAGCCCGTCGACACGCAGGTCGTGTCCGCCCACTACCAGGGCGAGAACGTGACGGTGACGGCGTGGGCCACCGAATATGCCGCACTCACGCTCGCCGTCGCTGAGGCCCAGGACACGAATGAGTTCCCTGAGTGCACGACGGCCTTGTCGCCCGAACATCGCCCGGGTGTGAAGACGCCGACACAGCAACGGCTGTTCACGATCATCTGCTCGAACGTCAAGCGCCCGACGACGTGGGGGCTCGACGTCGCTCAGGCCACGGGAGAACTGGGTCAGGATGCGGTCTTCACGAGCACGACCGTACAGCTGCCGTGGAAGGCAGCGCCATCTGGTGCGCGGTCAGGATCCGCGTCGGTTTCATCGACGTCGGCGACGGCATCGACCTCGGCGAAATAGCTTCGCCGAGCCTCAGACGAGCGCCGCCACCTGCGGCAGGATCGCGCGGAAAGCTCGCCCGCGATGGCTGATGGCAGCCTTCTCGTCCGCGGTGAGTTCGGCCATGGTCCGGCCGTCGGGCAGTTCGAAGATCGGGTCGTAGCCGAACCCGTTCGTACCGCGCTGATGGCGCGTCAGGCGCCCTTCGACATGGCCGAACTCCACCTGCGTCGACTCGTCGGGAACTGCGAGCGCCACGCAGCACATGAAGCGCGCGGTGAGCTCGTCGGCGGGCACGTCGCCGGTCTGGGCGAGCAGCAGGTCGATGTTCGCCTGATCCGCGCCATGCGTGCCCGACCAGCGTGCCGAGAACACGCCCGGACAGCCACCGAGGACGTCGACGGCAAGCCCCGAGTCGTCGGCGAGCGCCGGCAGACCTGTCGCGCGCGCAACGTCATCGGCCTTGAGGCGCGCGTTCTCCTCGAACGTCACACCCGTCTCGACGGTGTCGGCCAGGTCGGCGAACTCGCCGACGCTCACGACGTCGATGGGCAGCTGCGCTGCGTCGAGCAGGTGCTGGAAATCCGCGATCTTGCCGGCGTTGCGGGTGGCGAGCACGACGCGGGTACGTGCCTCGGCGGGGCGAGCGTCGCTCACTGCAGGCGCTCGCGAGCGTCGGCGGCGAGAGCGTCGCGCTGCTTCGTCGTCAGGTCGGCGATGCCGTCGGCGGCGAGGTCGAGCAGGGCGTTGAGCTCGTCACGGCTGAACGGCGCACCCTCGGCGGTGCCCTGCACCTCGACGATGCCGCCCGAACCCGTCATGACGACGTTCATGTCGGTCTCCGCCGTCGAGTCCTCGGGGTAGTCGAGGTCGAGCACCGGCTGACCGGCGACGATGCCGACGCTGATCGCGGCGACCGAATCCGTCAGAGGCTTCGCCTTCTTGGCGATGAGACCGCGCGCCTGAGCGTCGGCGATGGCATCCGCGAGCGCTACGTAGGCGCCGGTGATCGACGCGGTGCGCGTGCCGCCGTCGGCCTGCAGGACGTCGCAGTCGATGACGATCGTGTTCTCCCCCAGCGCCTTCGTGTCGATGACGGCGCGCAGGCTACGCCCGATGAGGCGGCTGATCTCGTGGGTACGGCCACCGACCTTGCCCTTGCGCGCCTCGCGGTCGCTGCGGGTGTTCGTCGAGCGCGGCAGCATCTCGTACTCGCTCGTCACCCAGCCGGTGCCCTGGCCCTTGAGCCAGCGCGGCACGCCCTCGGTGAACGACGCAGCGCACAGCACGCGCGTGCGACCGAACTCGACGAGGCAGCTGCCCTCGGCGTGATCGAGCCAGTTGCGGGTGATGCGCACCTCGCGCAACTGATCGGGGGTGCGGCCGTCGTGGCGGGGGGTGGGCGTGGCTGCGTCAGTCATGGCGTCAGCCTATCGAGCGCGGCGAGGGTTGCTGAGCGGCACCGCAGCCTGGAGATGCCGCTCGCGGTCGCCTGACGGCCGTGGACCCGACGATGGCGGGTAACTCACGCGTCGGCGAGATGTTTTCCGCCGAGGCGTGAGTTACCCGCCATCCTGTTGGGGGCTGACACGTTAGGAGCGCCAGGTGAACGTCGGCTAGTGAGTGCCGGCACCGGGCTCGCCGGGCATCACACGAAGGTCTGACGAATCTCGTGGCGTTCCCCGTCGACGACGACGTGCGCGAGGGATCCGTTGACGAGGACGTTGCCGGGTGGCACGTGACCGAAGTCGACGTCGGCGACGATCGGCACGTCGAGGCTCCCCAGCGCATCGAGAATCGCGTCGTCCTGCGTCAGACCTGCTCGTTCGGGCGCACCGGTCCGGCCGATGAGCACCGCTGATGCCCCCTCGAACCACCCGGCGAGGCGCAGCCCGTGGAGCATGCGCGCAGCATCGAGCGAGGGTGCCTCGCAGTTCTCGAGGTAGACGATGACGCCGTCATCCTCGTGGTCGCGAGCGAAGTGGCGCACGTCGCCGTACGGGGTGCCCGCGAGATGGCACACGACGTCGAGGCGCCCGCCGATGAGCCGTCCGGAGACGTCGACGCGCGGCTCCCCCGCGAGCACACGCCACGTCGTCGGCTCGCTCAGATCCATGCGGTCGGCGCAGGGGTGACGCTCCCAGTCGTCGAACCCACCGCGCCGACGCACGCGCGGGTCCTCCTGGACGAAGGACGCCCTGGCCGGCATCGTGGCGGCGTCGAGCCAGTGCGTGGTGCCATGCGGCAGCCCGTACGGCGCGTCCATGAGGTTCTGGCCATGCATCGTCGCGACGCCGGAGCGCAGCGTCAGCGGGAGCAGCAGCGTCGAGATGTCGCTCCACCCGACGACCCAGGTAGGGTCCGCGCGCAGCGCGTCGTGGTCGAGCAGGTCGACGAGGTCGATGGCCAGCTCCCCGCCCCACGGCGGGACGACGGCGCGCACCGCCTGGTCGCGGACGAACGCGTTGAACTCATCGGCCCGTGCACGCGCGGGGCCGCTCGTGATGCCGTCACCGATCAGGCACTCGCCGAGGACCACCTCGAAACCGCGGCCACGCAGCCAGTCAGTGACGAAAGTCAGCCGTGCCTCGTGTTCGGGTCGAACCGGCGCCGACGGGGCGGTCACGGCAACCGTGTCACCGGGACGCAGCGGGCGGGGGTAGCGAATCTCGGTCGACATGCCGTCATCCTGGCATTCGACCGTGAGCAGGCGCGGGCGCATTTGCTCCGCCCCCGGTGCGCGCCCCCGTCAGCCGATGTCGTTCTGCCGGCGCGACACTGCGCCACCCGAGGATGGCGCGTAACCCACAGGTAGGCATGCAGCAAACCCCCACCTGTGAGTCATCCGCCATCCTGGTGCGACGGCACGCCGCCCGTCGACGGCGCGCGGCGCGCGTCAGAGCTCGTAGGCCTCCCCGGCGACGGCGACCTCGACGTCGCCCTCCCACACGGTGCGAGCATCCCGCAGGCAGTCCTCGACGGGCGTCCACGTCGGGATGTGGGTGAGCATGAGCCGCTTCGCCCCCGCGTCCTTGGCCGTCTGCGCGGCGCGCGAGCCGCTGAGGTGGACGCCGCACATCTCGTCGTCGCGACCGTCGACGAAGGCCGAGTCGGTGAGGACGAGGTCGGCGTCCCGCTCGAGCTCGACGAGTGCCGGGCAGGCGTCCGTGTCACCCGTGTACGCGAGCACGGCGCCGTCGGCCTCGACGCGGAGCCCGTACGCCTCGACGGGGTGGTTGACGAGGTGCGGCGTGATGCGCAGCGGGCCGATCTCGAACGTCTGACGGTCGACGAGGTCGACGAAGTCAAAGGCTGTGCCCAGGTCTTCGGGCTTGTCGACGGCGTAGGCGCGCGTCAGGCGCTCGCGTGCGCCCGCGGGTGCGTGCACCGGCAACTTGGCGTCGAAACGACCGAGCGGGTCGTAGTTGCGCACGACGTAATAGCTGCACAGATCGAGGCAGTGGTCCGGATGCAGGTGGCTGATGACGACGGCGTCGATCTCGTCGACCTCGCGGTAGCGCTGCAGCGCGCCGAGCGAGCCGTTGCCGAAGTCGAGCAGCACCGAGGTGCGCCTGCCGTCGGCCTCCGCCTCGACGAGGTAGCAGGAGGCGGGCGATTCAGGGCCCGGGTAGGAGCCTGAGCAACCGATGATGGTCAGTTTCACAGCGCCGCCTCACGCGTCACCGCGGTCACCTCGGGGCCGAGGAAGCGCCGCGCGAGGGTCTCGAACGCGGCCGGGTCGCCCGTCGTCATCCACTGGTGCTGCGTCGGGCCGAGCTCGGGATCGCGCAGCTGACCGATGTCGGCGAGCACGCGGTAGACGTCCTTCGCCGTCTCCTCCGCCGACGACACGAGTGTCACCGTCGAGCCCACGACGTAGCTGATGACACCGGTCAGCAGCGGGTAGTGCGTGCAGCCGAGGATGAGCGTGTCGACGCCTTCGTCGACGAGGCCGTCGAGGTACTTGTGCGCGACCGTCAGCAGCTCCGGGCCGGAGGTGATGCCGGCCTCGACGAACTCCACGAACCGCGGGCACGGGACGCTCGAGATCTTGACCTGCGGCGCGGCGGCGAAGCTGTCGGTGTAGGCACCACTCTGGTGCGTCGCCTCCGTCGAGATGACGCCGACGCGGTTGTTGCGCGTCGCCGCGGCGGCACGGCGCGTCGCCGGGCGGATGACCTCGACGACGGGCACGTCGTAGCGCTCGCGCGCGTCGTGCAGGACTGCTGCGGACGCCGAGTTGCACGCGATGACGAGGGCCTTGACGCCCTGTTCGACGAGTGAATCCAGGCATTCGATGGCGTACTGCCGCACCTCGGCGATGGGTCGCGGGCCGTAGGGCGCGCGGGCGGTGTCGCCGAGGTAGATGATCTTCTCGTGCGGCAGCTGGTCGAGCACGGCGCGCGCCACGGTCAAACCGCCGTAGCCGGAGTCGAAGATGCCGATCGGTGCGTCAGTCACGCTTTTCAGGGTAAGTCGTGACGTGTGGTGCTACTCACCGGTTGCGACCTGAGGAGGTGTGAGGCTGCCCATATCGCATCGCTTCGGCCGCCCGGAATGGGCGCCGTCAGGCGTCGTCCTCGTCAGCGACGTAGGTGTTGGCGAGTACGCCGATCTCGGGGATCTCGACCTCGACGCGCTGCCCCGCCCGCACCTGGCCGACGCCCTCGGGGGTGCCGGTGAGGAGGACGTCACCCGGCAGCAGCGTGAACGCCTGCGACGCGTGCGAGATGAGCTGCGCGACGTCGTGGATCATGTCGGACGTCGGCCCGTCCTGCATCACCTCGCCGTCGACGCGCGTCGTCACGCGCGTGGCGGACGGGTCGAGCTCGGTCTCGATCCACGGCCCGAGCGGGCAGAACGTGTCGAAGCCCTTGGCGCGCGACCACTGGCCGTCACTCTTCTGAAGGTCGCGGGCGGTGACATCGTTCGCGATCGTGTAACCGAAGACGACCTTCTTCGCCTCCTCGACGCTCACCTTCTTGCACATGCGCCCGATGACGACGGCGAGTTCGCCCTCGAAGTCGACGCGCTCGCTGATCGACGGCATGACGACGGGGTCGTTCGGGCCGACGACGGCGGTGTTCGGGATGAGGAACATGAGCGGTTCCTTCGGCGCCTCGCCGCCCATCTCACGCGCGTGCTCGGCGTAGTTCTTGCCGATGGCGACGATCTTGGAGCGCGGGATGACGGGCGCGAGCAGACGCACGTCGTCGACCTGGTGGACGGCACCCGTCAGCTCGATCTTCGTGTAGAGCGGGTCGCCCGTGATCTCGGCGATCTTCTCGCCCGCCCCGTCGACCAGACCGAACATCGGGTCATCACCCGTCGTGAACCTCGCGATACGCATGTGTCCATCCTATTTCGTCGTCGCCGGTCCGCTGACGGGGCGGTGCGGTGCGGCAGCAGGCTGTGGATCGCAGCGCCGTGGGTCGAGTTCTAGGATCGACGGGTGATGGAGCAGGTCGAGGTGATGACGCCGGCGCAGTGGCGCGAGGCGGTCGCCGCCCACGAGGCACGCGTGGCCCCGCACGTCGAACCGCATCTCGGACGTCGTAAGGAGCACCGCAAGCATCCCGTCGAGGATTTCCTCTTCGTCTACTACTCCTACTCCCCCGGCAAGCTGCGGCGCTGGCACCCGGGCGCAGGCGTCGCGTTGCTCGTCGACGAGCGCGGTCGCACGCCCATCACCGACGACCGGTCCACCCGCCGCATCACGACGGCCGTGGGAGATGCCGACGTCCTCGACCTCGAGGCGTTCGTCGAGGCACGCGACCGTACGATCGCGTTCGTCAGGTCGCTGCTCACCGCGACGCTCGCGCGCGCACCGCACCTGGGGTGCTTCGGGATGCACGAGTGGGCGATGGTCTACAAGCTCGCGCCGGGCGAGCAGCGCCACGAGCAGTTGCCGCTGCGCCTGAGCCAGGCCGCGACGGACGACGTCGTCGAGGCCGCCGACATCCGCTGCACGCATTTCGACGCGTACCGCTTCTTCACGCCCGACGCCGTCGAACTGAATCGCGAGCGCCCGACGCGCGAGCGTCAGGTCGAGTTCGAACAGCCTGCGTGCCTGCACGCAGGGATGGATGTCTACAAGTGGGCGCACAAACTCGCGCCTCTCGTCCCGAGTGACCTCGTGCTCAACGCGTTCGAACTCGCCAAGGAGATCCGCACGCTCGACATGGAGGCCAGCCCCTACGACGTGCGCGGCCTCGGCTACGGCATCGTCCCCGTCGAGACGCCGCGCGGCCGCGCCGAGTACGTTCGTCGTCAGCGCGAGTTCGCCGGGAGTTCGCAGGAGTTGCGACGACGCCTGCTCGACGTGCTGGACCGTGCCGCCCCCGCGCCCTGACACATCTGCGACTTACGTCCACTTCTGGAACCGTTCTCAGCCTGGTCGATGAATCGCGAATGTGAACGTAAGTCGCAGAGGGGGACGAGATTCGCCGACGTGAACAGGATTAGCCGCTGAGGATCAGGGGTGGGAATCGAGGGTGAGGCGGCGTTCGAGGTAGCGGGCGACGCCGTCGGCATCGTGGGGGCCACAGGTGTCGTCGGCGATCGCGAGCACCTCGTCGTGAGCGTTCTCGACAGCGACGCCGCGCCCGGCCCATGTCAGCATCGGGATGTCGTTGGGCATGTCGCCGAAGGCCCACGCGTCGTTCGCGTCGATGCCCCGCTCCCCGCACCAGGCCTCGAGGCGGGCCGCTTTCGTCACGCCCGGGGCGCTGATCTCGGCAAGCCCTGCCGCTCCTGAGTATGCCAGCACTCCACGCCCACCGAGGCACTCCGTCAACGCCTCGACGAACGCATCGCCGCGCCACGCCTCGTCGCGCAGCAGAATCTTGCCGACGACGACGTCGGGCGGCAGCGCGGTCAGCTCACAGTCGCGGACGCCGGCGTCGTGCGCCGGCATGCCGGCGTGGGCGTCCGGGTAGGCGGCGCTTCGGAACATGCCACGATCGGTCTCGACGGCAGCTCCCGCATCCGGGAAGCGTCGCCGCAGATGCTCGACGACGGCGAGTGCCTCATCCGCGGTGAATCCGTCGGCCTCGATGACGCGCCGTGTCGCGAGGTCGTAGACGAACGCCCCGTTCGCGCAGATCGCCAGGGTGTGGGCGCCGACATCGTCGGCTGTCGACTCCGGCGATCCGGCAGCACCCACGAGTTCCGCGAGGTGATCGAGCCAGCGCGGTGGCCGCGCGGTGACGACGATCGTCTCGATGCCGCGCGCACCGAGCCCCGACCACACCGCGCGGGTGCGCTCGCTGACGCGTCCGTCGGCGTCGAGCAGCGTGCCGTCGAGGTCACTCGCGACGAGACGCGGCATCGGCCCGGCACCCGTCGCGCGGGATGCCGGGCCGTCGAGGCCAGCAGATGTCATGGGACGTGGCCCGCGGTCAGACGAGGCGCGTCATCCAGCCGCGCGTGTCCTCCGCGGTGCCCTTCTGGATCGCGAGGAGTGCCTCGCGGATCTTCGTCGCGTACGGGCCGGCCTCGCCCTCGGGTCCGGACGTCACCTCACCGTCCGTCCACACGAGACGCCCCACGGGCGTGACGACGGCGGCCGTGCCACACGCGAAGATCTCGCTGATCGTGCCGTCGTTGCAGCCCTCGATCCACTCCTCGATCGTCACGCGACGTTCGACGGGCGTGAGGCCCAGGTCCTTCGCGAGTTCGAGGATCGAGTCGCGCGTGACGCCCTCGAGGATCGTGCCGGTGAGCTGCGGCGTGACGAGCTCACCGTCCTTGGTCACGAAGAAGACGTTCATGCCGCCGAGCTCCTCGACGTACTTGCCCTCGACCGAGTCGAGGAAGACGCTCTGGTCGCAGCCGCGCTCGTTCGCCTCGATCTGTGCGGCGAGCGAGCTCGCGTAGTTGCCGCCGCACTTGGCGGCGCCCGTGCCACCGACGCCGGCACGCGAGTAGTCGCGCGACAGCCACAGCGACACCGGCTTCACGCCGCCCTTGAAGTACGCACCCGCGGGCGAGGCGATGACGCAGTAGGTCACCTCGCGGCTCGGACGCACCCCGAGGAACGCCTCGGACGCGAACATGAACGGGCGCAGGTAGAGGCTCGCCTCGCCGGCATCGAACGCGGGCACCCACGACTCGTCAGCCTTGACGAGCGCCTTCAGCGACTCGACGAAGTCGTTCTCGTCGATCTCCGGCAGCGCGAGACGGTTCGCCGAACGGTTGAAGCGCGCCGCGTTCTTCTCGGGGCGGAACGTCCAGACCGAGCCGTCCTCGTGACGGTAGGCCTTCATGCCCTCGAAGATCTCCTGCGCGTAGTGCAGGACGGCCGCCGCCGGGTCGAGCTGGAACGGGCCGTACGCCTTGACCTCGCCGTCACCCCACCCGGAGCCCTCGCGCCAGATCGAGACGACCATGTGGTCGCTGAACTTCTGCCCGAAACCGGGGTTGCTCAGGATCTCGGCGCGCTCCGCGTCAGCGCGCGGGGCGGGGTTCGGCGTCATCGGGAACGTCAGGGCCATGGTCTTCTCCAAGTTGGCACAAAAGTGGGATGCGTCACTGTGTGGCCCCAGGTTAACGCCGAAGCAGCACGGCGGGCGTCATCGGGTCCGGGGCGAGCGCGGAGCGTCGACGATGTTGCCCGGGTTTCGCGGCACCCTCGCCGCGAAACCCGGGCAGCATCGGGAAGATGTCAGAGGCGGGCGCCGATCGCGTCACCGATCTGCGACGTCGAGCGGGTGGCGTCACCGCGTGACGCGAGATCCTCGGCGACGGCCTGTTCGACGCGGCGTGCCTCGTCGCCGCGCCCGAGGTGTTCGAGCAGCAGCGCGGTCGACAGGATCGTCGCGGTCGGGTCGGCCTTGCCCTGGCCGGCGATGTCGGGGGCCGAGCCGTGCACGGGCTCGAACATGCTCGGCGCATTTCCTTCGGGGTTGATGTTGCCCGATGCGGCGAGCCCGATGCCGCCGGTCACGGCCGCGGCAAGGTCGGTGACGACGTCGCCGAACAGGTTGTCGGTGACGATGACGTCGAAGCGCGAGGGATCGGTGACGAGGTAGATCATCGCCGCGTCGATGTGCGCGTAGTCGTGCGTGACGTCGGGGTATTCGGCACCGACCTCCTCGACGGTGCGGCGCCACAGGTGGCCCGCGTACGAGAGCACGTTGTGCTTGTGCAGCAGCGTCAGCTTCTTGCGCTCACGCTTGTTCGCGCGCTCGAACGCGTCGCGGACGGTGCGCTCGATGCCGAAGCGGCTGTTGACGCTCACCTCGGTTGCCATCTCGTGCGGCGTGCCGACGCGCAGCGCACCACCGTTGCCGGTGTACGGGCCCTCGGTGCCTTCACGGACGACGACGAAGTCGATGCCACCGCGCGCAATGTCCTCACGAAGCGGCGTCGAGACACCCGGCATCAGCTTGCTGGGGCGCAGGTTGATGTAGTGGTCGAGCTCGAACCGGATGCGCAGCAGCAGCTCGCGCTCCAGCAGGCCGCTCGGCGCGCTGGGGTCACCGATCGCCCCGAGCAGGATCGCCTCGTGGCCGCGGATCTCCTCGAGCACCGAGTCGGGCAGCGTCTCCCCCGTCGCGTGCCAACGCTTGGCACCGAGGTCGTACTGCGTCGTGCTCACCCCGCCGTCGGTCACGGCGTCGAGAACCTTGAGGCCTTCGGTGACGACCTCGGGGCCGATTCCGTCGCCTGCGATGACTGCGAGATCGATGTTGCTCATGCCCCGCAGATTAGCTGCTCGTCTTGCCATGCGAAACGCTGGTCTCGCGATACGAACCGCGCGGCAGGGCGCAACCGTCAGGCGCTCGCCACCAACGCAATCCCTGCGAGTACGACGAGCGCGCCGACGAGCTTGCGCGCCACCCCGCTCTCCTTGAACATCCACGCCCCGAGCAGCGCACCGACGACGATGCCGCTCTCCCGGGCCGGTGCGACGAGGGCCACGGGCGTCGACTGCATCGCGACGAGGACGAGGACGTACGCGAGCGGCGACAGCACGGCGATGACGGCGGCCTCCCGCCACCAGCGCCGACAGATGGGGGCGACCTCGGCGCCCGCGCGGCGCGAGCGTTCGAGCCCGGGCGTCAGCAGGACCGTCTGCCACGCGGTGCCGAGGGCGAAGTAGACGACCGGGTCGAGGCTCAGGTGCGTGACGCTCACGTCGTCCCACAGCGTGTACCCCGCGATCGCCGCGCCCGTCAGCGCGCCCCACTTCAACCCGTCCGCGACGCTGTGATGCCGCTCGCCACCCCGCGCGCTCGCGACGACGACGGTGCCCGCGATGATGACGAGCCCGCCGAGCAGCGCGGCCGGCCCGGGCCGTTCGCCCCCGAACACGACGGCGACGAGCATCGTCAGCAACGGTCCGACGCCGCGCGCGAGGGGGTAGACGACGCCGAGGTCGGCCCGGTCGTAGCCGGTCTGCAACCACAGCTGGTAGGCGATGTGGATGACGCCGGAGACGATCGGCGCCCACAGCAGCGACCACGTCAGCGGCCACCCCTGGGAGGCGAGGACGGCCAACGCGATCGGCAGCCACACGATCGCCGACAGCACGTCGTAGAACCAGACGAAGACGTATCCATCCCCCACGACGCGTTTCGCGGCGATGTTCCACACGGCGTGCAGGAATGCTGCGGTCAGCACGAGAGCGAGGCTCGTGGCGCTCATGAAGTCCTTCCATCACGCAGGTCCGCGCCGGATCGAACATGCGAGGAGACGACGAAGACGCCCGCCGGGGCGAACCGTTCGGTCCGGCGCGACGGGCGTCGTCGGGGAGGGAAGTGGTCAGTCCACCTTGCGCGCGGCGCCCTTGTCGGCGCTCTGCGCGAAGCGCGCGAAGATCTTGAGCGCCGCTGAGACGGGGCGGTGACGGTCGACGGGCTCCCAGCCGCGCTCGTCCTGTTCGGCGCGACGGCGCACGAGTTCGGCGTCGTCGACGAGCAGGTTGACGCGACGGTTGGGGATGTCGAACTCGATGACGTCACCGTTCTTCACGAGACCGATGGCGCCACCGGCCGCAGCCTCCGGCGACACGTGCCCGACGGACAGACCCGAGGAGCCCCCTGAGAAACGACCGTCGGTGATGAGGGCACACTTCGGGCCGAGCCCGACGCCCTTGAGGTAGCTCGTCGGGTACAGCATCTCCTGCATGCCGGGGCCGCCCTTGGGGCCCTCGTAACGCACGACGACGACGTCGCCGGCGTCGATCTCGCCCTTGAGAATCATCTCGACGGCCTGCTCCTGGCTCTCGGCCACCTTGGCCGGGCCGGAGAAGTTCCACTGGTGCTCGGGCACGCCGGCCGTCTTGACGATGCACCCGTCGGGGGCGAGGTTGCCGCTGAGCACCGCGAGCCCACCCTCGCTCGTGTAGGCGTGCTCGACGGAGTGGATGCAGCCGTTCTCCGGGTCGATGTCGAGGCTCTTCCAGCGGTTCGTCGAGCTGAACGCCTCCGTCGTGCGCACCCCGCCCGGCGCGGCGTGGAACAGTTCGGTGGCCTTCTCGGTGGCGGAACCCGAGCGGATGTCCCAGTCCGCGAGCCACTGCTCGAGCGATGGGCTGTGCACCGAACGGACGTCACGGTGGAGCATGCCACCGCGATCCAGCTCACCGAGGATGGCGGGGATGCCACCGGCGCGATGCACGTCCTCCATGTAGAACTGGTTGCTGTTCGGCGCGACCTTGACGAGGCACGGCGTGACGCGCGAGAGCTCGTCGATGTCCTCCTGGTCGAAGTCGACACCCGCCTCCTGCGCCGCGGCCAGCAGGTGCAGGATCGTGTTCGTCGAGCCACCCATCGCGATGTCGAGACGCATCGCGTTCTCGAACGCCGGCTTCGCGGCGATCGCGCGCGGCAGCACCGAGTCGTCGTCGCCGTCGTAGTAGGTGCGGCACAGGTCGACGACGAGTCGGCCCGCGTCGAGGAAGAGTTCCTTGCGCGCGGCGGCCGTCGCCAGCGTCGAACCGTTGCCCGGCAGCGACAGACCGAGCGCCTCCGTCAGGCAGTTCATCGAGTTCGCCGTGAACATGCCCGAGCACGAGCCGCACGTCGGGCACGCGCTCTGCTCGATCTTCGTGATCTCCTCGTCGGAGACCGTGTCGTCGACCGACTTGATCATCGCGTCGATGAGGTCGAGACGCGTCTCAGCCGTGCCGTCCTCCCCGATGACGGCCTTGCCCGCCTCCATCGGCCCGCCGGAGACGAACACCGTCGGGATGTTGAGACGCAGCGCGGCGAGCAGCATGCCCGGCGTGATCTTGTCGCAGTTGCTGATGCAGACGAGCGCGTCGGCCTGATGCGCGTTGACCATGTACTCGACGGAGTCGGCGATCACCTCGCGGCTCGGCAGCGAGTACAGCATGCCCGAGTGACCCATCGCGATGCCGTCGTCGACGGCGATCGTGTTGAACTCACGCCCGACGCCGCCGGCCTCCTCGATGGCGCCCGCGACGAGCTGACCCATGTCCTTGAGGTGGACGTGACCCGGCACGAACTGCGTGAAGCTGTTCGCGATCGCGACGATCGGTTTACCGAAGTCGCCCTCCCCCATGCCGGTCGCGCGCCACAGGGCACGCGCGCCCGCCATGTTGCGTCCGTGAGTCGTCGTGCGTGAGCGAAGTTCAGGCATGCGTTCAGTCTCCCAAGTTCGAGCAAGCGGTGCGAGAGGCGTTCAGAGAATGACCCAACCCGGCCACCTCGAAGGGTGGCCGGGCTCGGCTCAGCAGCGGCTACCGCTTCAGGATCAACGACCATCTTCTTTCGGCCGCTTCGTCAACGCTCGCTCCGGCAGGATCCTCACTACGTTCCGGTCCTACCGCCGCTCGCTCGATCCTCAGCGGCCAGCCGAACCTTCGACGTAGTCCGAATCCGTGTCCGAGTCCTTCAGCCACGACATGAGGCCACGCAGTTCTTTGCCCGTCTTCTCGATCGGGTGCGAGGCGCCCTTCTCGCGCAGCTTCTTGAACTCCGGCGCACCGGCGTCCTGGTCGTCGATGAAGCGCTTGGCGAAGTTGCCGTTCTGGATGTCGGTGAGAACGGCCTTCATGTTCTCCTTGACGCGCTCGTCGATGACACGCGGGCCCGAGACGTAGTCGCCGAACTCGGCCGTGTCGGAGATCGACCAACGCTGCTTCGCGAGGCCACCTTCGACCATGAGGTCGACGATGAGCTTGAGTTCGTGCAGGCACTCGAAGTACGCGACCTCCGGCTGGTAGCCGGCCTCCGTCAGCGTCTCGAAGCCGTACATCACGAGCTGGCTCGCGCCACCGCACAGGACGGCCTGCTCACCGAACAGGTCCGTCTCGGTCTCCTCGGTGAACGTCGTCTTGATGCCGCCGGCACGCAGGCCGCCGATGGCCTTCGCGTACGCCTTCGCGAGATCCCAGGCCGAACCCGAGGCGTCCTGCTCGACGGCGACGATGACGGGCACGCCGCGACCGTCGACGTACTCACGACGCACGAGATGGCCGGGGCCCTTCGGAGCGACCATGACGACGTCGGCGTCCGACTCGGGCGTGATGTAGCCGAAGCGGATGTTGAAGCCGTGGCCGAACAGCAGCGTCGTGCCGGGCTTGAGGTTGGGCTTGATGTCGTTCGCGTAGACCGTGCGCTGCACCTGGTCGGGCGTGAGGATGACGACCACGTCGGCTTCCTTCACCGCGTCGGCGACCGAGAGAACCGTGAGGCCCTCGTTCTCGGCCTTCTGCTTCGACTTGCTGCCCTCGGCGAGGCCGATGCGCACGTCGACGCCCGAGTCGCGCAGGTTGAGCGCGTGGGCGTGGCCCTGCGAGCCATAGCCGATGACGGCAACCTTCTTGCCCTGGATGATCGACAGGTCGGCGTCGTCGTCGTAGAACATTTCAGCCACGGGAGAAACTCCTCTTCATCACGTCCGCCGCATCGAAGCGGCGGCCTGTTCGGTTCGATTCTGCCCGAGCACTCACTCGGGCGGAAAGTTCAGTTCTTCTTCTTGTCGCGCGCCGAGATCGCCTTGGAGCCGCGCCCCAGACCGACGACGCCGGACTGCACGAGCTCGCGGATCCCGAACGGCTCGAGCGTCGTGAGCAGCGCCTCGAGCTTCGCAAGCGTGCCCGTCGCCTCGATGACGACCGACTCGTTGGTCACGTCGATGATGTTGGCGCGGAACATCGTCACGAGATCGATGATCTGCGAGCGCGTCGCGGCATCAGCCTTCACCTTGAACAGCACGAGCTGACGTTCGATGGCGCTCGCGTGGTCGAGTTCGACGACCTTGAGCACCTCGACGAGCTTGTTGAGCTGCTTGACGACCTGCTCGAGCGCGACGTCGTCGGCGTCGACGGTGACCGTCATGCGCGAGACGTGCGGATCCTCCGTCTCCCCCACGGCGAGGGAGTGGATGTTGAACCCGCGTCGCGAGATCAGCCCGGAGATGCGCGCGAGCACACCCGACTTGTTCTCGACGAGCACGGACAGGATGTGGCGGTTCGTCGTCATCGCTGCTGCTCCTTCGTCTGCGCGGCGTCGGCTGTGGCAGCGCCGTCCTCGCGGGCCGCCTCGACCGCCTCGTCCTCGTCGGGGATGTTGACGTCGTCGGCGTCGTCCTCGTCGCGATCCCAGACGGGCGTGATGTCGCGCGCCATCGTGATGAGGTCGTTGCTCACGCCGGCGGGCACCATCGGCCACACCATCGCGTCGCGCTCGACGACGAAGTCGATGACGACGGGACGGTCGTTGATCTCGAGCGCCTGCTTGATCGTCGCGTCGACGTCCTCGGGCCGCTCGCAGCGCAGGCCCACGCAGCCGTAGGCGTCGGCGAGCTTGACGAAGTCGGGGATGCGGCTGCCGCCGTGCGAGGTGTGCAGGTCGGTGTTCGAGTAGCGCTCGTTGTAGAACAGCGTCTGCCACTGGCGCACCATGCCGAGGCTCGAGTTGTTGATGACGGCGACCTTGATCGGGATGTCGTTGATGACGCAGGTCGCGAGTTCCTGGTTCGTCATCTGGAAGCAGCCGTCGCCGTCGATCGCCCAGACGGTGCGCTCCGGCTCGGCGGCTTTCGCACCCATCGCGGCGGGCACCGAGTAGCCCATCGTGCCGAGGCCGCCGGAGTTGATCCACGCGTTCGGACGGTCGTACGTGACGAACTGGGCCGCCCACATCTGGTGCTGGCCGACGCCGGCGACGTACGTGCCCTCGGGCCCGGTGAGCGCCGAGATGCGTTCGATGACGTACTGCGGCGCGAGCTTGTCGTCCTCCGGCGTCGCGTAGCCGAGCGGGAACTGCTCCTTCCACGACGCCGTCGTCTCACGCCACGTCGCGTAGCGCGAGGTGTCGACGTCGTCGAGCGCACGCGCCAGCTCGAGCAGCACCTCGCGCGCGTCGCCCACGATCGGGACGTCGGCGTAGCGGTTCTTGCTGATCTCGGCCGGGTCGATGTCGGCGTGGATGACCTTGGCCTCGGGCGCGAAGCTGTCGAGCGCACCGGTGACGCGGTCGTCGAAGCGGGCGCCGATCGTGATGAGCAGGTCGGCGCGCTGCAGCGCCGTCACGGCGGGGACGCTGCCGTGCATGCCCGGCATGCCGAGATGCAGCTCGTGGCTGTCGGGGAAGGCGCCGCGCGCCATGAGCGTCGTCACGACGGGGATCTGCGTCTGCTCGGCGAGCGCCTTCAGCTCCTCGCTCGCCTCGGCGCGGATGACGCCGCCGCCGATGTAGAGCACCGGGCGCTCCGCTGCGCGGATCATCTCGGCGGCCGCCTTGATCTGCTTTGCGTGCGGCGTCGTGACGGGGCGGTAACCGGGCAGTTCGAAGCGCGGCGGCCACGAGAATGTCGTCTTCGACACGAGCGCGTCCTTCGTGATGTCGACGAGGACCGGGCCCGGGCGGCCGCTGCGCGCCACGTGGAACGCCTCGGCGATGGCGCGCGGGATGTCGGCCGGGTCCGTCACGAGGTAGTTGTGCTTCGTGATCGGCATCGTGATGCCGCGGATGTCCGCTTCCTGGAACGCGTCCGTACCGATGGTCTTGGAGCTGACCTGGCCGGTGATGGCGACGATCGGCACGGAGTCCATGTACGCGTCGGCCAGGGGCGTGACGAGGTTCGTCGCGCCGGGGCCGGAGGTCGCCATGCAGACGCCGACCTTGCCGGTGGCGGCGGCATAACCCTGCGCCGCGTGACCGGCGCCCTGCTCGTGGCGGACGAGGATGTGGCGGACGGAGACCGAGTCGAGCAGCGGGTCGTAGGCCGGCAGGATCGCACCGCCGGGCAGGCCGAAGACGGTCTCGACGCCCTGCGCCTCGAGCGCGAGGACGAGGCTCTGCGCGCCGGTGACGCTCACCTGCTCGCCTGCGCGCTTCGCCGCGACGTCACCCGGGGTGGGTGTGCGATCGGTCGTCGCCGTATCGCTCATCAGTACTCACCACTTTCACCTGGAGGTCGTGCACGAGGGTCTGGCATCAAAAAATCCCCCAGCCTGTGCGGCGATGAGGGATCAGCGTGCGTCGTGTCGGTCGAACCGATCAGAACGCACGCTGCGTGAGTACGAGAACCTGTGCCATGTCACATAGTTTTGTCGCGGGGTTACTCATGGGTCAACATCGTGAGACGCGCATCTCACGATGCGGTCAGCGGAGGGTGGCGTTCGCTGGCGGCGTCAGCCCGCTGTCCCAGGGCGAGCGGTGGTGAGGCTCGCGCCGTCGGGCAGGAACGAGGTCCACGCTCCGGTGGTCTCGAGCACGGCAGCCGAGGCCGGCACGAACCCGCGCGTGACGACATCGATGTCCGCGCCCTCGCCGCCACACAGGTCATGGGCAAGCTGCGGCAAACCCGGCGCGTGGCCGACGACGATCGCGCTCGTCGCCTCGGGCGCCGTCGCGTCGAGTTCGTGGACGACGGCCAGCAGCGCCTGCGTGTCGGCTTCGTAGACGGCGGGCTCCATCGTGATGATGACGCCATGGCCCGTCTCGTCCTGGATGGCGGCCCACGTCTCGCGGGTGCGCAGCGCCGGCGAACACACGACGACATCGCCGAGCAGCCCCTCGTTCTTGAGCCACCGGCCGACGGCGCGGGCCTCGCTGACGCCACCGTCGCTGAGGTGGCGCGCTTCGTCACCGTCAGGGCCGGCCGGTTCGGCGGTGGCGTGACGAAGGAGTACGAGACGTCGGGTGGTTTCACTCACCTGCTCATCTTCGTCGTCGCGTACGCCTCACGCCAAACGCGGCCACGCGGCCCGCATGAGGCCTCGACGTTCTGGCCGCCATCGTCGCTCGGCGCGGCCATCGACGACCGCATCGGCGTCGGCCGTTCGGCCTTCGGTCGAAGGTTCGTGCCGGACCGATCTCAGGCGGGGCTCGCCCAGACGACGAAGTTGTTGGTGTGGTGCTGCGCGTTGGCCCAGCCGCTCGAGGAGTCGCAGGTGACGAGTGCGAGGACCGGGGCGGCGCTCGCGCCCCACACGCGCGAGTCGTTCTGCAGCGCGTTCTTGTCGATGCTGGCCTTCGAGGCGATGACGAAGTCCTTGTGCGTGCCGTCGGCGTAGGAGATCGTGACCCTGCCACCGACCGGGGCGCGCGACAGCTCGTAGAACACGTCTGGCCCGTTGTAGGTGACGTGGCCCGCGAGCACACTGATGCCCGGCTTGCCCGGGGTCACGCGCCCGTATCCGGTGAACTGCTGGATGACGCCGCTCGGCGGGTTCAGCACGCCCCCGTTGAGCCCGCCGGGCACGATGCTGTGATCGAGCCCGATGCTCGGGATCGAGATGTTGACCGCGGCGGACTTCGGCACGGCGACGCTCGCCCCACCGCTTCCTCCGCCGGGTTTGGAGACGCCGCTCGATACGCTCGCACGCGGCGTGGCCGAGACACTGGGACGCCCGGCTGACGATGGGCCGCTGGTCTGAGGGGCCGGGGCAGCCGACGACGACGCGGTCGACGTGCTCGACGCTGCCGTGCCCGAGGGCGCGGAGCTGGGCGACGTGACCGAGACGGGCGACGGCGATGTCGACGATGCTGAGACGGAGACGGACGTGTCCGAGCTTCCCCCACCGCTACCACACGCACTCAGACAGAGCGCGACCGAGACCGCGCCGACGCACTTCCCCAAGGTGATCTTCATGACGTCAGTCTAGGTCGCCCTGGACGCGGTGACGCCGGGATCCGTCGAGGACCCCAGCGTCACCGTGCATCGCGAGACGCTCGTCAGCAGCGTGCGCGACGCGCCACGACGAGCCCGCCACCCGCGAGGGCGAGAGCGCCCAGGCCGGCTGCGGCAGCGGTCGTGTCGTTCTGGTTCGTGACGACGCGGTCCGTCTCGACCTTCGGGCCCTGACCCGTGGTGGTCGGGGCCGGCGTGGTGGGAGCCGGCTTCGTCGGCGCGGGCTTGGTCGGAGCCGGCTTGGTCGGCGCGGGCTTGGTCGGGGCCGGCTTCGTCGGGGCCGGCTTCGTCGGCACCGGCTGCGCGGTGGGCTTGCCTGCGGCGGACCAGTCCGTGAACGGAAGGACAGTGGGCAGGCCGGCACAGCTCGACGGAACGCGACCCGAGACGCTGAAGGAGGAACCGGTCGAGGCAGCGTGTGCCGTCACCGTGATCGGCTTGCCTGCGTAACCCCCGACGGCGTAGACGGTACGGCTCGCCGTGTAGGGCGAGACGTTCTTCGTCACGAGCGGCTTGAAGCCCGAAGCCGTGAACGTGACCTGCGACTCCGTCTTGTTCAGCGTGCGGTAGCCGAATGCGAAGTTCGGCTTGCCCTTGTCGCACCAGTAGGTCATCGACGTGTACTGCAGGTTACCGCTGATGTGCGTCTCAGCCGCCTGCGATGCGCCTGCACCTGTGAAGGCGAGCGCGCCGACGCCGACCGCTGCGAGACCAGCAAACTTCTTCATGATGGCACCTTTCGAGATTTCCTTTGGACTCGGCGGCGCGTCATGCTCTGCGCGGCCCCCGCAGGGATCGCGGTGAACGCTGACCCCTCCCCGCCTGTGATTCAGCTAAGCACAGGCTGGGAGGATTGTCAGTGGTACTGCGCAGTAATGCAGGTGAATCATCCGGAAACGGGTTTCGTCCACACGACGAAGTTGTTGAGGTGGTGCTGGCCGACGAGCTTGGATTCGGCGTCGCACGTGATGAGCACGAGGCTGGGTGTGCTCGAGGAGCCCCACACGCTCTGGTCGGTGCGTAGGGCCTGCTTGTCGACCGACTTCTCCCGCACCACGACGAACTTCTTCGACGAACCATCGGCGAACCCGACGCTGAGCTGATCGCCGACCTTGACCTTCTCGAGGTTGGCGAACACGTCGGGGCCGTCATAGGTGACGTGCCCGGCGATGACCGAGATGCCGTTCTGGCCCGGGCTGACGGTGGCGTTGTACCACTGCGTCACGCCGGGGGGCGGCGAGATCTCGCCGTCGTCCGTGAGACCCATGCCCGTGAGCTTGCGGTCGAAATCAATCGACGGGATCGTCAGCTTCACCGGCACGCTGCCGCCGCCCTTCGACGCCTTCGCGGTCGGCGCCACGGACGTCGTGGGCACTGAAGCGGTGTGGTCCGACGACGAGCCGCCCGAGCCACCCGATGAGCACGCCGTGGCGCCGAACAGCGCGGCGCCGGCTACCGTCAGAAATCCTCGACGATCCATGGGCGTCCCTTCGTCCGTCACATGCCCGCTCGCGCTCAGGCCTGTCCGAGCTGGGTCAGGATGATCGTACGGGCCTTGGCCGCGTCGGCCTGGCCCTTCATCTCCTTCATCACCTGGCCGATGAGCGCGCCGGCGGCCTGCACCTTGCCGTCACGCACCTTCTGCGCAACGTCTGGGTTGGCGTCGATGACCTTGGCGACCGCGGCCTCGAGCGCGCCGTCGTCCTGCACGAGTTCGAGGCCGCGGGCATCGGCCACCTGGGTCGGCTGACCCTCGCCGGCGAGCACGCCTTCGAGCGTCTGACGGGCCATCGAGTCGTTGAGGCGCCCCGACGTCACGAGTCCGTCGAGCTCGGCGATCGTCGCCGGCGTCACGTTGCGCTCAGTGGCGAACTCGACGAACGGCAGGCCGGCCTTGTTGGCCAGGCGGGCGATCTCGCCCGTCCACCACTTGCGGGCACCGGCCGGCGTCGCGCCGGCAGCGATCGTCTCCTCGATCGTCTCGACGGCGCCGGCGTTGTAGACGTCGCGCATCTCGAGGTCGGAGAAACCCCACTCGCCCTGCAGACGCTTGCGGCGCTCCGCGGGCGGTTCGGGCAGCGTCGCGCGCAGCTCCTCGACCCATTCGCGGCTCGGCGCGACGGGGACGAGGTCGGGCTCGGGGAAGTAGCGGTAGTCGTCGGCGTCCGACTTCGGGCGCCCGGAGGTCGTGACGCCCGTGTCCTCGTGCCAGTGGCGCGTCTCCTGCAGGATGGAGCCACCGTCGTCGAGGATGGCGGCCTGGCGCGTGATCTCGTAGCGCACCGCGCGCTCGACGGAACGCAACGAGTTGACGTTCTTCGTCTCCGTGCGGGTGCCGAACTCGTCGGCGCCCTTGCGCATGAGCGAGACGTTGGCGTCGCACCGCATCGATCCCTGCTCCATGCGGGCGTCCGAGACGTCGAGGGCGCGCATCAGCTCACGGATCGCGGCGACGTACGCCTTTGCGATCTCGGGCGCGCGCTCCCCCGCTCCGACGAGCGGCTTCGTCACGATCTCGATGAGCGGGATGCCCGCGCGGTTGTAGTCGAGCAGCGAGTGGTCGGCGCCCTGGATGCGACCGGTCGCACCACCGACGTGCAGCGACTTGCCCGTGTCCTCCTCCATGTGCGCGCGCTCGATCTCGACGCGCCACGGGGTGCCGTCCTCGAGCTCCACGTCGAGGTAGCCGTCGAACGCGATCGGCTCGTCGTACTGCGACGTCTGGAAGTTCTTCGGCATGTCCGGGTAGAAGTAGTTCTTCCGGGCGAAGCGGCACCACTCGGCGATCTCGCAGTTGAGCGCGAGACCGATGCGGATGGCCGACTCGACGCCCTTGGCGTTCACGACAGGCAGCGCGCCCGGCAGACCGAGGCAGACGGGGCACGTCTGCGTGTTGGGCTCGGCGCCGAACTCGGTGGCGCAGCCGCAGAACATCTTCGTGTTCGTGTTCAGCTCGACGTGCACCTCGAACCCCATGACGGGGTCGTACGTCGCGAGGGCCTCGTCGTAGTCGAGGACGGCGTCCATCACTTGTTCTCCTTCAGTGCCGGAGCCTTCGCGAGCAGCGGCCCGCCCCAGGTCTTCTCGAGTGCCTTCTCCAGCGCGGCCCCGACCTCGTACATGCGCTCGTCCTTCGTCGCGGGTGCGAGGATCTGGAAGCCGACGGGAAGCCCGTCGTCCGACAGACCGGCGGGCAGCGACATGCCGGGCAGACCGGCGAGGTTGGCGGGGATCGTCGCGACGTCGTTGAGGTACATCGCCATCGGGTCCTCGAGCTTCTCGCCGAGCTTGAACGCCGTCGTCGGGCACGTCGGACTGACGAGGACGTCGGCCGTCTCGAACGCCTTGGCGAAGTCGCGTGCGATGAGCGTGCGCACCTTCTGCGCCTGGCCGTAGTAGGCGTCGTAGTAACCGCTCGAGAGGGCATAGGTACCGAGGATGATGCGTCGCTTCACCTCGCTGCCGAAGCCCGCGTCACGGCTGGCGGCCATGACCTGCTCGGCCGACGGAGCCTCGACGCCCTCGGGCGAGACGCGCAGGCCGTAGCGCATGGCGTCGAACTTCGCGAGGTTGGAGCTGACCTCCGACGGCATGACGAGGTAGTAGGCGGCGAGCGCCTGTTCGAAGCTCGGGCACGAGACGGTCACGACCTCAGCGCCGGCGTCGACGAGGGCCGCAACTGCCTCGTCGAAGCGCGCTTTGACGCCGCTCTGATAACCCTCACCGTCGAGCTGCTCGATGATGCCGATCTTCATGCCGGAGACGTCGCCGCGCTTCGCCGCCTCGACGACGGGCGGGACGGGGGCGTCGATCGACGTCGAGTCCATCCCGTCGTGCCCGCCCATGACGTCGTGCAGCAGCGCGGCGTCGAGGACGGAACGGGTGCACGGGCCGGCCTGGTCGAGCGAGCTCGCCATGGCGATGAGGCCGTAACGGCTGATGCCGCCGTACGTCGGCTTCGTGCCGACGGTGCCGGTGACGGACGCGGGCTGACGGATCGAGCCGCCCGTGTCGGTGCCGACCGCAAGGGGCGCCTCGAAAGCCGCGACGGCGGCGGCCGAACCGCCACCGGAGCCGCCCGGGATGCGCTCGAGATCCCACGGGTTGTGCGTCGGACCGTAGGCGCTGTGCTCGGTCGAGGAACCCATCGCGAACTCGTCCATGTTCGTCTTGCCGAGGATCGGCATGCCGGCAGCGCGCAGCTTCGTGACGATCGTTGCGTCGTACGGCGGGATCCAGCCCTCGAGCATCTTCGAACCGGCCGTCGTCGGCTGGCCCTTCGTCGTCACGACGTCCTTGACGGCGACGGGGACACCGGCGAGGGGGTGCAGCGTCTTGCCGGCGGCGCGGTCGGCGTCGACCTGCGCGGCCGTGGCGAGCGCCTCCTCGGCGTTGACGCGGAGGAAGGCGTGGACGTCACCGTCGACCGCCGCGATGCGGTCGAGGTGGGCCTGCGTCAGCTCGACGGAGGTGAGGCTGCCGTTGGCGAGCTTGCTCGCCATCTCGGCGGCGCTGAGGCGGATGATGTCGGTCACGGTCGAACCCTTGCTCGTCTCGTCGGTCGTGTCAGCACTCATGGATCAGTCCTCGCTGAGGATGCGCGGCACCGCGAAGCGCTGCTGCTCGCTCGCCGGGGCCATCGCGAGCGCCTCCTCGGCGCTCAACGACGCTCGCACCTCGTCAGCACGCGTCACGTTCGTCAGGGGCAGCGGGTGCGACATCGGCGGGATGTCATCGGCCGCGACCTCGCTGACGCTGGCCACGAAGCCGACGATCGAGTCGAGCTGGCCGGCGAACGTCTCCAGTTCGTCGTCCGAGAGCTGGATGCGGGCCAGGCCGGCGACGTGCGCCACCTCATCGCGGGAGAGAGAAGACATGGGCGTCATCCTATGTGGTGTGTGGATCGGCGTGCTCGGGTGGGCACTCAGCCCACGAGCGCCTTCTTGACCAGGGCCGGGTCGGGGTTGGTGTGGGGACGGCCGTCGATGACGACGGTGGGCACGACCTCGTTGCCGTCATTGACCATCGCGACGAACTCGCGAGCCTCCTCGTCCTCCCAGATGTTGCGCCACGTCGCGCGCGTGCCGTCGGCGCCCAGCGCGCGCTCGAGGCGGGTGCAGAACGGGCAACCCGGCCGCCAGTAGATCGTCACGTCACTCATCGTCAGGTTCCTTCGTCGTGGTGTCGGCCGGTGCGGTTCCACCGTCCGTGGTTTCATCGTCCGTGGCGGCGGGCTCCGGATCGACCGGAGCGTGAGCTTCTTCGAGCGCGTCGTCGACGGCAAGCTCGGACACTTCGTCACCCGCTGCGCCTTCGTCGTCGCCCACTCCGTCACCGAGAGCGGCCGCGCCGCCCTCGAGCAGGCGCGTGAACTGGGCCTCGTCGAGGATGCGCAGACCCAGCTCCTCGGCCTTCGTCGCCTTCGACCCCGCGTTCTCGCCGAGCACGACGTAGTCGGTCTTCTTGCTCACGCTGCCGGATGCCTTGCCGCCGCGCGCGATGATCGCCTCCTTGACGCCGTCACGCGTGAAGTTCTCGAGCGAACCGGTCGCGACGATCGTCAGACCGGCGAGGGTCTGCTCTATCGACTCGTCGCGTTCGTCCTCCATGCGCACGCCGCTCGCGGCCCACCCGGCGACGATGTTCTCGTGCCAGTCGACGGCGAACCACTCCTTGATCGAGTGGGCGATGACGGCGCCGACGCCGTCGGTCGCGGCGAGCGTCGCCTCGTCGGCGTCACGGAGTGCGTCGATCGAACCGAACTGGGTCGCGAGCGCGCGCGCCGCCGTCGGGCCGACGTGTCGGATCGACAGGGCGACGATGACGCGCCACAACGGTTGCGTCTTGGCGACTTCGAGGTTGGCGAGCAGTTTCTCCCCCGTCGCCGAGACGATGCGTCCGTCGCGCACCTTGGCCTCCGGGTCGCTCTTTTTCGCGACGCGCGTGTAGAGGGGCACCCGGGCGAGGTCGTCGTAGGTGAGGTCGAACAGGGTGGATTCGTCCGTCAGCACCCCCGATTCGAGCAGCGAGATGGCGCCCTCCCAGCCGAGGGCCTCGATGTCGAAGGCGCCACGGCTCGCGAGCGAGAACAGGCGTTCACGCAACTGGGAGGGACAGGTGCGGCCGTTCGGGCAGCGGATGTCCTTGTTGCCCTCACGTTCGTAGGCGAGCTCAGTGCCGCAGGCCGGGCAGTGCGTCGGCATGACGAACTCCCGCTCGTCGCCCGTGCGCGCCTCGACGACGGGCCCGACGATCTCTGGGATGACGTCGCCCGCCTTGCGCAGCACCACGGTGTCGCCGATCAGCACGCCCTTGCGCTTTACCTCGAACGCGTTGTGCAGCGTCGCCATCGACACCGTCGAGCCGGCGACCTTGACGGGCTGCATCATGCCGAACGGGGTGACGCGGCCGGTACGTCCGACGTTGACCTCGATGTCGAGCAGCTTCGTGTTGACCTCTTCGGGCGGGTACTTGTAGGCGATGGCCCAGCGGGGCGCGCGTGACGTCGCGCCGAGGGCGCGCTGCACCGCGATCTCGTCGACCTTGACGACGACGCCGTCGATCTCGTGCGTGACGGAGTGCCGGTGCTCCCCGTAGTGGGCGACGAACTTTTGCACCTCGTCCATCGTGTCGAGGACCTTGGCGTAGGGCGACGTCGGCAGCCCCCAGTCGGCGAGCAGTTCATAGGCCTCGCTCTGGCGGGTGATGTCGAACCCGGTGCGCGCGCCGATGCCGTGGACCAGCATCCGCAGCGGCCGCTTGGCCGTCTTCGCCGGGTCCTTCTGTCGCAGCGAGCCCGCCGCCGCGTTGCGCGGGTTGGCGAACGGCGACTTGCCTTCTTCGACGAGCGAGGCGTTGAACGCCTCGAACTCCTTGACCGGGAAGAACACCTCACCGCGGATCTCGACGAGCTGAGGTAGGTCGTCGCCGTGCAGTTCGAGCGGGATGCCCTGGATCGTGCGGACGTTGAGCGTGACGTCCTCGCCCGTGCGCCCGTCGCCGCGCGTCACGCCGCGCACGAGCTTGCCGTTCTCGTAGAGCAGGTTGATGGCGAGCCCGTCGATCTTCAGCTCGCACAGGTAGTGGAAGCTCGTGTTGGCCTCGCGCACGACGCGGTCGCCCCATTCCGCGAGTTCCTCCGGGCTGAACGCGTTGTCGAGGCTCAGCATGCGCTCGACGTGGTCGACGGCCGTGAACTCCGTCGAGTACGTGCCCCCCACTCGCTGCGTCGGCGACTCCGGCGAACGCAGCTCGGGGTAGCTCTCCTCGATGCCCTGCAGTTCGCGCAACAACTCGTCGTACTCGCCGTCGCTGATCGTCGGCGCATCCTTCACGTAGTACGCGAACTGGTGGCCGTCGATCTGCTCGGTCAGTTCCGCAGCGCGGTGGCGCACCGCGTCGGGTACGTCGGTGCGCAGCGTGTCCGCCTTCGCCTGGCGGCCCTTCCTGGGCGTCGTCTCGCTCACGTGCTCCATCCTGCACCACCGGCACGACAACCCCGGAATTCCGCGGCTGAGGCCACGCGAGGCGGGTGTGCTGCTTGCGTCAGGTTCGACGCTCTCGTCGCCAGGACGAGCTATGGCACCAGATGCGTCGACGACGTCAGCCGACGCTTTCTCGCAGCATCGTGGCCGCTTCGATCGCGAGGCGCTGAATGCGAAGGGCGTCCTTGGGCGGCAGCGTCGCCAGACCACACGCGGGGGTGACGACGAGGCGGTCGAACTCCGCAGCCCCGAATCCGATGCGGTTCCACATCGCGAGAAACCGCTCGACGTGGGCGCGCGGGTGACGCTCGGTCGACGTGGTTGGCACGAGCCCGGCCCACAGCGTCATCCCGCCGTCGATCGCCTCACCCAGGGCGTCGAACTGGGGCTCGGCGACGAGCGTCGTGTCGAGCGCGACACCGTCGAGGCCCGCGCGACGCAGGAGCGCGATCGGCGCGTCGGGCGCGCAGCAGTGCGCCGTCACGCTCGCCCCGCTCGCCCTGACCGCGTCGACGACGTCGCGCAGAACCTCACCGGCCCGCCCCTCGTCGACGGGATGCAGCCGGCGCATGCCGGACAGCGAGCGAATCGAGCCGGCGAGCACGGCGGGCAGGCTCGGTTCGTCGAGCTGGACGACGACATCGGCGCCGGGCACGAGACGTCGCAGGTGCTCGACGTGGCCGACGGCGCCCGCGGCCAGCGACTGTGCCAGATCTCGCGACGCCCCGGCGTCGCTGACGACGCGTTCCCCGCGGGGCAACCACAGCGACGCGGCCAGCGTCCACGGACCGCACACCTGCGTCTTGAGCGGTCCGACATAGCCGTCGTAGGCCTCGGCGACCTCGTCGAGATCCTGTTGCAAGAACCCTTGAGCGCGGCGCAGGTCGCGCCCGCGAGCCGAGCCCGGGGGCGTGAGGCGCCAGCCACTAGGCTGCAGGTCGACCGGCATCTCGACGAGCAGGTCGGCAGCTCGGCCGATCATGTCGGCGCCCGGCCCACGCGCCGGTTGCTCGGGAACGTACGGGATGCCGAAGCCGTCGGGAACATCCCCGACGAGCAGGTCGCGCACCTGCCGCACGGCGTCGCGCGACCCGACGTCGGGCAGCGAACCGACGCCGCTCGTGCGAGGCCCGAGAAGATCTGCCACGGCCTACTCACTCGCCCCCGACGCTCGGGGAACCGTCAGAGCTTGTCGTCGAATCTCCCACCGTAACAACAGAACTCGACTGACGCGGCGCACGTGACGTCGCGGTGATCGTCGCCGACCCGACGACGCGCGTGCCCTCGTACAGCACGACCGACTGCCCCGGCGCCACGCCGCGTGTGCGCGCGTCGAGCCGCACGACGACGCGGTCATCGTCAGCGGTCACGGTCGCAGGAAACTCCTCGCCGTGCGCCCGAAGCTGCGCGCCGAGCCGCACCTCACCGACGGGCGACGGGCCGGGCCAGCGGGCGTGCGAGCCTTCGATGACGTCGACGCCGAGCAGATCGGCCGTTCCGACGACGACGGTGTTCGTCTTCGGCTGGACGTCGACGACGTACCGCTTCGCGTGGTCGTCGCGCGGCACCTTGAGTCCGAGCCCGCGACGCTGACCGACGGTGTACGCGTAGGCGCCCTCGTGCCGGCCGACGACCTCACCGTCGGTGTCGACGATGTCGCCGGGCTTCTCACCGAGCCGCTTCGTCAGCCACGCCTTGGTGTCGCCGTCGGCGATGAAGCAGATGTCGTGGCTGTCGGGCTTGTTCGCCACGTAGAAGCCTTTGGCCGCGGCCTCCTCACGAATCTGCGGCTTCGTCGTGTCGCCGAGCGGGAAGAACGAGTGCGCGAGCTGCTCGGCGTCGAGCACCCCGAGGACGTACGACTGGTCCTTCGCCATGTCGACGGCCCGATGCAGCTCCTTGCCGTTCGGGCCCTCGACGATCTGCGCATAGTGACCGGTCGCGACGGCGTCGAAACCGAGCGCGAGCGCCTTGTCGAGCAGCGCCGCGAACTTGATCTTCTCGTTGCAGCGCAGACACGGGTTGGGGGTACGTCCGGCTTCGTACTCGGCGACGAAATCCTCGACGACATCGGCCTTGAACCGCTCGGCCATGTCCCACACGTAGAACGGGATGCCGAGGCGATCAGCGACGCGGCGCGCGTCACCGGCGTCCTCGATCGTGCAGCAGCCGCGAGCGCTCTCGCGCAGCGTGGCAGCGGACTGGGACAACGCGAGGTGGACCCCGACGACGTCGTGGCCCGCCTCGAGCATGCGCAAGGCGGCCACGGCGGAATCGACTCCACCGCTCATCGCGGCGACGACGCGCATCACGACACCTTCCTGGTAGCTTCCTGGGCTCTGCGGGCGCGTTCGGCGACGGCCGGCAGCGCCTCCAGAAAGGCGTCAACGTCGGCCTGCGTCGAGGTATGCCCGAGGGTGAGGCGCAATGCGCCGCGCGCTCGTTCCTCGGGGATGCCCATGGCGAGCAGGACGTGGCTGGGACGCGGCACGCCGGCCTGGCACGCCGAGCCCGTCGAGCACTCGACGCCCGCGGCGTCGAGCAGGTAGAGCATCGAGTCGCCGTCACAACCGGGAACACGCAGGTGGGCGTTGCCGGGGAGCCGTGACGTGCTGTCGCCGCGCGTCCAGGCGCCGCTGATCTCGATACCGAGGTCGAGCGCGAGGGCGCCGTCGATGAGGGCGTCACGCAGGCCGACGAGACGCGCGGCCTCATCTTCGCGTGCGGCACAGGCGAGTTCGACGGCGATGGCCAAGCCCCGGATGCCGGCGACGTCGAGCGTTCCGCTACGCACCTGACGCTCCTGGCCGCCGCCGTGGGTCAGCGGGTCGAGCTTCGCGTCGCGGGCGAGCAGCAGCGCTCCGACGCCTTGTGGCCCGCCGAGCTTGTGGCCGGTGAGCGCGAGCATCGTCGTGTTCGATGCGGCGAAGTCGACGTCGACGTGGCCGATCGCCTGCACCGCGTCGGTGTGGAACGGGATCGCGAACTCCGCGCAGACGGCACCGATCTCGGCGATGGGCTGCACGGTGCCGACCTCGTTGTTCGCCCACATGACGCTGACGAGCGCGACGGTCTGCGGCCCACCGTCAGCCTCGATCGCGGCACGGACGGCTGCTGCCGTGATGACACCGTCGCTCGTGGGTTCGACCCAGGTGACGGCCGCACCCTCGTGCGCGACGAGCGCCTCGACGGCGTCGAGGACGGCGTGGTGCTCGATGCCACTGACGACGAGCCGGCGCCGCGCGTCATCGATGCGGCGCGTCGCGCGGTAGGTGCCCTTGATGGCCATGTTGTCGCTCTCGGTGCCGCCGGAGGTGAAGATGACCTCCGACGGACGCGCCCCCAGAGCCGCTGCGATCCGCTCGCGCGACTCCTCGACGACGCCGCGCGCATTGCGGCCACTCGTATGCAGGCTGGACGCATTGCCCACGATTGCCATCTGTTTCGCCATCGCGTCGATCACCTCGGGGTGGATCGGCGAGGTGGCAGCATGGTCGAGATACACGCGATTCGGCACCCGCCAAGCTTAGTCCCGCCCGCCGACAGCGCCATGTCGCGCCCGATGAGCCTGGTGAACGCCTGGCGCGCAGGCCCGGTGTGGTCCCTGGAAATTCGGATGCATGCGGCGGACCTCACGGGTCACACTGACGGCGATGACCACCTCACCTGAATCCTCAGTCGGCCTCCACGACGCCATCACGACCGCTGCCCTGCGCGACGTCCACCCCCGATTGCGCGACTGGTACGACGAACCGACGCTGGCCACGAACATGCGGGCCCACCTCGCCGAAGGTGCCGAGTGGGTCGGAGACGAGGAGTTCGGCGCCGCCTACCGCGACGGCGTCGCCGTCATCGACGTGCCCGATGCCGTCGACTGGGCCAATCGCCTCCTCACCCTGCCCTGCGGTGGCTGGGCCGTCACCGGGATCCGGTTTCGAGGTCGCGACCTCACCAAGCCGTTCGTGGAGATCGCGGCGCACGACGTCGGCGACGCGTCGTCGGGCGATCACTGGCACGCCATGGCCGACGAGATCGCGCGGGCCTACGCCCCGTTCGCGCCCGGGAGGCTCCAGGTCTTCACGTCGTCGCCGGACTCGGCGCGCGTTTCCCTTGAAGCCTTCGGGTTTCAGACAGAGGTGGACACCTACCTCGTGGCCGGTCTCATTCGCGAGTTGCGAGAGCGTCCTCGGAGCACGAGGTTCGACGACGTGACCCTCGCGCCCATCTCGGCATCGGGCGCGTGGCGGCTCGCGGAGCGGGTCCACGACGATCTGGCGGAACAGAACCCCGAGACGCGTCTGTGGTCCACGCCCCAGACCCCGGAGGAATTCGACGAACACGCCGCGGCGGGAACGCTCTTCGGCATCCACCTCGCCGGCCGACTCGTCGGGATCATCGCCGCCTTTCGCTGGAACGCCCATGGCATGACGGGATTCACCGTCGCCGAGAACGTCATCGACGCGCCGCACCGCGGCCAAAAGCTCGCCCCCGCTGCGATGCAGCACCTCTTCGAGATGCTGCCGGCCGCCGACGGCGACGTGCTGTGGGGCACCATCCACCCCGACAACACACCGTCACTGCACAACGCGTTGCGCGTCGGCCGCGAGACAGTCGGGGCTCACCTATGGCTCACGCCGGCGGGGTGGCCCGGCTGGTGACGCCGCCCCGACATCACCCTGCGCTCTCAGCATCGGGTGCCGGGATGTTGCGTACGGCATCTGAGAACGTCCCAACGGCTGCCGCGAGCAACAACAGGACGGCCACGCCCCCGGCGAGCGCCTCGAAGCCTGCCCAGTCGAGCACCAGACCGGACAATGCTTGCGCGCTGGAGCTGAACACGAGAGAAGCGAGGCCCGCGGCCGTCAGCACGCGTCCCCGCAGCTCGTCCGGAATGAGGCCGAGCAGGTAGGGCTGCGCCGCCACAGCGACGGTGGGCACGGGCATGAAGAGAAAGAGTGCGAGACCCACCATCCACCTGAAACTATGCGTGACGGCGAGAACGCTGGCGATCACCGCCATGGTGAGCATGGCTCCTGCTATGAGTTCACGAGCTGGCCAGCGTCCCATGACCCGGTGGGCGAGCATCCCGCCCAGCACGAGGCCGATTCCAGCGACGCCGTCCACCACACCCACACGCCAGGCGCCCTGACCCGTTGCCTGCAGGTGCAGGTTGAGCCCGATGGCGAGTGAGATGACCGCGCAGTTCCCGATGAGCCCGAGTAGCAGGAGCGTCTGGGCCGCGCGCGAACGACGCAGCCACCCGAACCCTGCGAACAGCGCGGCATGCAGAGGCTCGGTGGGCCGCTCGCGGTCGAGTGTGCCGAGGCGGCGCGGCAAGCGCGTCGTGAATGCCCACTCCATTGCCGAGAGCACCACGTTGGACATGAACGGCACTACCGGCGCGATGCCGTAGAGCACACCACCGAGGGGCGGGCCGAGGGTGGCGATCACCGCGTCCCTCGTCTGCATGCGCGCGACGGCCTCTCCTAATTCATCCTCCTCGACGAGGTCAGGCAGAACGGTGTGGCGCACCGAGCCCAGTGCCCCACTGCACGCGCCTTGGATGACGGCCAGCGCTGCGAGCAGCCCGAGACTCAGCACGTCGGTGACGATGAAGGCAGCGAGCACGCCGTAGAGGAGCACCTCTACCCCGGCGTCGAGGAGGAGCAGGCTGCGACGGTCAAGGCGATCCGAGATCAGCCCGCCCGGTAGCACGGTGACGATCTGAGTGGCGGTGCGCAATGCACCCACCAGCGCCGCGGCCCTGACGTCGTGCGTCACGGAGTAGGCGAGGAGCGTCCAGCCAAGCATCGCCAAAGACGTGCCCAGCTGCGACACGGTCTCGCCCGCGAACCACAGGGAAAAAGCAGACCGACCTTTGGTAATCGTCATAGAACAGCTTCCCCGAGGACACTTTTGCAGACATCGATCGACAGTCTTCTCAGCGACAGGTCGAGGGCGCCAAGCCCATGCTCAGCCCCCCATACTCCGCGAGCCGTATGCGCAGGGGAGGACGTTCCCAAATCCAAGCGGCGGCCCAGCTGCGCGCGGTTGGCGGCGAGCCACGCCTGCGCGCTCGACGCATCGAGAGTTCTCAGCAAACCCGCCAAGCCGGCGTGCCACCCGAGACTGTGACTGTAAACGGGTCGAGAAAGACGATTTCGGAACATATCCAGACCGTGACTCACGCGGCGCCCGCCCACCTCAAGAGCTTTGGCGGCAAGAAGGAGGCCAGCAGCTCCCTCGACGAGATGAGGACTGCGCGCATCTGCCTGAGCGATAGATGGGAGTGAGTCTTGACTCACATTCAACATAGTCAAGCGACGCGAGACGTGGCGCGTACAGGCGTCCAAAACATCATCCTCGAGCCGGCCAACGATCGGTGGGATTGCCGGAAGTAGAGAGCAGACAATCTTCTCTTCACTCTGATCCTCGAAACATGTATTTTCCAACCAGAAGCCGGCAGCCCCTCGGAACTGCCCCAGTAGTCCCACATGGGCACCCCACCCCACGACGCGAGCCCCACCGCTCCAAATCAGTGATCCGACTCGGTCTGGATCAGAAGCGAGCTGATCACTGAGAAACAGGTCTTACTCGGGTGCCCTTCAGCGCGTCGACAGTCGGCGCGGACTCGATGGACTGCATTTCAATCGGTTGTATGGTGCTCTCCCAGAGTTTACACAATGTCAACTCTGGGAGGCTTGACTTCCTTGAATATACTCGTAGAACTTTTCAAAGTTCGCTTTATGAGGCAGCCAGTACTCGCGGTCGGCAGCGAAGCACGGTTCGCTGATCGTCGGACCCCCGCCGCGCGAGGCAGACCCCGGCAAGGATGAGTCAACGCTCGACGCCCCCGGTGTCGCACGTGTCGACGATCAGGCGCCTCGCGTTCTGGAAGGTGCAGCGACGACCAGCGAGTACTCCCCCGGCGACGAGGGTGGATCATGTCCCAACAGCGATCAGCAACCCACCGGATGATGCCGCACCGGCGGCCCAGGACGGACCAAACGGCTCGCGGGCAACGGTTGGTCTGACGAAGGCGCCCGGCCTCCCTGATGGGAAGCCGGGCGCCTTCGAGGCGTGAGAGGTGCGTCAGGTCAGTTCTTGGCCTTCGCGACGGCCTCGGTGGCCTGCGGCAGCACGTTGAACAGGTCGCCGACGACGCCGAAGTCGACGAGCTCGAAGATCGGCGCCTCCTCGTCCTTGTTGACGGCGACGATCGTCTTGGACGTCTGCATACCGGCGCGGTGCTGGATGGCACCGGAGATGCCGGCGGCGACGTACAGCTGCGGCGAGACCTGCTTGCCCGTCTGGCCGACCTGGTTGGTGTGCGGGTACCAGCCAGCGTCGACGGCGGCGCGCGAGGCACCGACAGCCGCACCGAGCGAGTCGGCGAACGCCTCGACGGGCGAGAAGTCACCGTTCGTGCCGCGACCACCGGAGACGACGATGCGCGCCTCGCTGAGCTCGGGACGACCCGACTTCTGCTTCTCCTTGCGGTCGGTGATCTGGGCGCTCTTCGCCGCGTCCGAGACAGACACGGTGACGGCGACCGGAGCAGCCTGCGACTGCGACGCCTGCGGCGTCGCCGAGTTCGGCTTCACCGTGATGATCGACATCGGCGTCGTGGCCTGTGCCTTGAGCGTCCAGGAACCGGCGAACACGGACTGCGTCGTCACCGGCGCACCACCGTCGCCGGCCTCGACGTTGACGGCGTCCGTCGTCAGACCCGAGTTGGTCTTGACGGCGAGGCGCGCCGCGGCCTCGTTGTTCGTGCCCGACGAGGGCAGCAGGACGGCGGCCGGCGAGGCCTGCTCGACGACGGCGGCGAGCGCCTCGGCGAGCGGGGCCGGGTGACCGTCGACCTCGGCGGAGTCGATGACGTAGACCTTCTCGGCGCCGAACTGCGCGAGACGCGGGCGTGCGGCGTCGACGTTCGAACCGACGAAGACGGCCGACGGCGTGCCGAGGCTGCGCGCGAGCGTCAGCAACTCAGCGGTGACCTTGCGGACCTGGCCATCGACGTGGTCGACCAGGACGAGAACTTCAGCCATGGTGTGTTTCTCCTCAGTCAGAAAGTGTCGGTGGCGATCAGATGAGCTTGGCGCCGGAGAGGAATTCGACGAGCTTCGTGCCGCCGTCGCCCTCGTCGGTGACGATCTCGCCCTGCTCGCGCGGGGGGCGCTTCGTCGTGTCGAGCACCTTGGTGGCCGCGGCGTCGAGACCGACCTGGCCGGCGTCGACACCGAGGTCGGCGAGGCTCATCTCCTCGACCGGCTTCTTCTTGGCCGCCATGATGCCCTTGAAGGACGGGTAGCGCGGCTCGTTGATCTGGTCGGTCACCGACACGACTGCCGGCAGCGACGCGACGACCGTCTCGGAGGCGACGTCGGAGTCACGACGACCCGTCGCCTGAGCGCCGGAGACCTCGAGGGTCGAGACCTGCGTGAGCTGCGGCAGGCCGAGGCGCTCGGCGACCATGGCCGGGATGACACTCATGCCGCCGTCGGTCGAGGCGAGACCGAACATCACGATGTCGGGCTGGCCGACCTTCTTGACGGCCTCGGCGATGACGAGCGACGTCGCGAGGGCGTCGGAGCCGGCGATGGCGTCGTCGCTGATGTGGATGCCCTTATCGGCGCCCATCTGCAGCGCCTTCTTGACTGCTTCGGCTGCGTCGGCGGGGCCGACGGTCAGCGCCGTCACCTCGCCGCCTTCGGACTCGACGATCTTGAGTGCTTCTTCGACCGCGTACTCGTCGAGCTCCGACAGGAGGCCGTCGACGTTCTCGCGGTCGGTGGTGTTGTCCTCGGAGAAGCCGCGCTCGCCCTGGGCGTCGGGCACGTGCTTGACACAGACGACGATGTTCATGCGTCTACCGTCCTTTTCGTAGGAGCTTGTCCGTCCGAGATTACGTTACCCGTCGGTAACGTCGGCGTCGAGCCCTCGCACGGATCGTGGATGTGAGGAAGTGAATCAGCCGTGCGTCAGCTTGACGACGAGCAGACCGATCAACGTCAGCGCGACGATGATCCAGGGCAGCAGACGGTTGACGAGAGTCGAGGCGGCACCCGTCTCCCCCTGTGTGAAGTCGGCCTTGCGGCCGAGGAGCGTGTCGACGATCGCGGCCGCGATCGCGATGACGAGGCCGACGACGAACCAGATCGTGGGGTTCGCGCCCCACACCTTGTCGACGTCGCGCACCATGCCGGTCCAGCCCAGCAGGGCGAAGAACATGCCGACGAGCCCGGCCAGGGCCAGCACGATGGCGCGCGTGCGCGCCTGGCCCGCCTCGCGGGCGGTCAAGGGCGATGACACGGGGTAGTCCTTTCCGTAGGCGACGGGATCTCCGAAGATCTCGCGTGCCGTCTTGTTCTGGCGGATGCAGGCGTCGTCGACGTCGCCGAGGGCGTCGTCACGCTGCGCGGGGGTCGCGCCCCGATCGGCGAGAGCCGCCAGGAACGGCTCCTGCCAATCGGGTTCGACCTTCCACTGCTTGATCATGCTCAGCGGCCTTCGAACTGCGCCTTGCCCGGCCCCTGCTCGACGAACGAACGCATGCCGATCTCGCGGTCCTTCGTGGCGAACAGGCCGGTGAACAGCTGCGACTCGATGGCGAGCCCCGTCGCGAGGTCGCCGTCGAGGCCACGGTTGATGGCCTCCTTCGCGGCGCGCAGGGCGACACGCGGGCCGTTGACGAACGGCTTGACCTTCGCGAGCGCCGCCTCGTACGTCGTGCCGGGCTCGACGAGTTCGTCGACGAGACCGATCTCCAGCGCCTCGTCAGCCTTGACGAAGCGACCGGAGAAGACGATGTCCTTCGCCTTCGACGGCCCGACGAGACGAGCGAGCCGCTGCGTGCCGCCCGCACCCGGGATGACGCCGAGCAGAATCTCGGGCTGGCCGAGCGTCGCGTCGTTCGCGGCGATGCGGAAGTCCGCCGTCATGGCGAGTTCGCAGCCGCCGCCGAGGGCGTACCCCTCGATGGCGGCGACCGTCGGGAACGGCAGCTCGGCGAGCGCGCGGAACGCGTTCTGCAGCTTCGTGCCACGTTCGACCATGTCGACGTAGTCGAGCTGCTGCATCTCCTTGATGTCGGCGCCAGCCGCGAACACCTTGTCTCCACCGGTGATGATGGCGGCGCGCACGCCGGCGTCGTCGAGCAGGTCGGCCGCGACACGCGCGAGCGAATCCTGGATCTCCGCGTCGAGCGGGTTCATCTTGGGTCGATCGATGCGGATGGTGGCGACACCGTCCGTCACATCCAGCTTGACCCACTGGCCGTAGGCGACCTGCTCAGCCATGGCTCAGGCCTGCCCGCCGGCGGGCGCGTCACCCTCGCCGGGCTGCGCGAACGCGGGGACGCCGCCCTCGGCCGCGTGCGGGCCGTCGGAGCTGGCGCTCTGGTGCCACAGCTGCGTCGCCTGCAGGATCATCTGCGTCGTCGACGGCAGCACCATTTCGAGGTCGAGATCCGGCGTCACGAGGTGCTCACCGGAGACGACGACCATGTCGCGCGCGATGCCGACCTTGACGATGTTGAGGCTGAGGGTGACGTCGTTGGCCGCGTTGAGGCGCTTGGTCAGGTCGGACGTGATGTCGTCCGTGATCTGCCACTGACCGAACAGGCGAATCAGAGCGATCTCACCCTCCATGACGCGCACGAAGAGGTTCTGGTCCTCGACGGAGTACATGATGTCGCCGTCGGAGTCGATCTGCGGGTTGAAACCGAAACCGCCGAGGATGCCGACGATCTTGTCCGTGAGGGAGGCCGCGCCGGAGGTGTCGCCGGCGCCCGTGCCGGGCGCCGGAGCGGGCTGGCCGAAGTTGGGCAGAGCTGTGGGATCAGTCATGTGGCCAACCTACCGACTCTTATCCTGGTTCGCATGGCCGACCCGCAACGAGTCTTCGTCCGCACCCCTCGTCCGGGCGTCACGCTCGAGCGGGACGGCGCGATCTTCTGCGTCGTCGCGGCCCACGCGAGCGCAGTCGAACTGTGCCTGTTCGGCACGCAGGATGCCCCGGCGGGCGAGTCGCGCGTTTCGATGACGCGCCTCGACCGCGGCCATTGGGCGGCGTTCGTTCCGGCGGCCGGCCCCGGGACGACATACGGGTACCGCGCGCACGGAGCGTGGGCGCCCGCGGCGGGCCTGCGTCACAACTTCGCGAAGCTGCTGCTCGACCCCTATGCGAGCGCCGTCAGCGCCGAGATGACGTGGCTGCCCGAAGTGTTTGGGCACGTCGTCGACGACGCGTTCGCGGGCGACGCCCGGGTGCGGGACGACCGCGATTCCGCGCCGTTCGTGCCGCGCGGCGTCGTCGTCAGCCACGATTTCGACTGGGGCGGCGACGCCCGCCCCCAGGTGCGTGACGCCGACCGCGTCATCTACGAGGCGCACGTCAAGGGTCTGACGGTGCAGCATCCCGACGTCCCCGAAGAACTGCGCGGCACCTACGCGGGGCTCGCGCACGCGTCGATGACGACGTACCTGCGCGATCTCGGCGTGACGAGCGTCGAACTGCTGCCGGTGCATGCGTTCGTCGACGAACCGCACCTGGTCAAGCTGGGGCTGAACAACTACTGGGGTTATAACACGCTCGGTTTCTTCGCGCCGCACGCGGCGTATGCCCATGCGAGCGATGCGCAGGGGGTCGTCGACGAGGTCAAGTCGATGGTGAGGTCGCTGCACACGGCGGGGCTCGAGGTCATCCTCGACGTCGTCTACAACCACACGTGCGAGCAGGGCGGCCACGAGGGCGCGACGTTGTCGCTGCGCGGACTCGACAATGTGAGCTCCTACCGTCTCGGCGAGCACGGCGAGGACATCGACGTCACCGGCTGCGGCAACACCCTCGACGTGCGCGAACCCGCCGTCATGCGGCTCGTGCTCGATTCCCTGCGGCACTGGGTGAGCGAGTATCACGTCGACGGTTTTCGCTTCGACCTCGCCGTCGCGCTCGGGCGAGCGCCCGGTGATGACTTCGACCCCCGGGCGGCGCTGCTCATGGCGATGCAGGCAGACCCGGTGCTGTCGCAGGTGACGCTGATCGCCGAGCCGTGGGACATCGGCCTCCACGGGTGGCGAACAGGGCAGTTTCCCGCCGGCTTCGCCGAGTGGAACGACCGGTTCCGCAACACGGTGCGTGACTTCTGGCTCGCCGACCTTGCGGCGGCATCACGAGGCGACGGTGGCGGCGGGCAGCACCCCGGCGGCGGGGTGGCGGATCTCGCGACGCGTTTGACCGGGTCGCAGGACCTGGTCGGCGGCCCTCTGCGCCGGCCGCAGGCGTCGATCAACTACGTCACGGCGCACGACGGTTTCACGCTCGCCGACCTGACGGCCTATGAGACGAAGCACAACGAGGCCAACGGGGAAGACAACCGCGACGGCACGAGTGACAACCGGTCGTGGAATCACGGTGTCGAGGGTTGGCCGGGTGACGCGGTCGACGAGTCGGGTGGTGAGCCGACGTCAGACGCCGCCGCCGGGAGCGGCTCGGGTGGTGCGGGCGATGTGGCAGCGGATCTCGCAGCCCGACGACTGCGCTCGATGCGCAACATGCTCGGCACGTTGCTGCTGTCGGCCGGCGTGCCGATGCTGACCGCAGGCGACGAGTTCGCTCGAACGCAGCATGGCAACAACAACGCCTATTGCCAGGATTCGCCGATCGGCTGGGTCGACTGGAATCACTCCCCCGCCCAGCGTGATCTGCTCGCGACGACGCGGCACCTGCTCGCCCTGCGGCGCCGCTTCGGCGTGCTGCGCCATCCCGATTTCTATCCCGGTTCCCGCGCCGTGGCGGGTGAGCCTGACGTGCGCTGGTTCTCCGCGGCCGGGGTCGGGCTGAGTGACGCCGAGTGGACGTGCCCCTCGACGCGCACGCTGCAGGCGTTGTTCGACGGTGGTGACACGGACGACGAGTCGGTCCTGCTCGTCCTGCACGGGGCGCTCGACGCTGCATCGGTGACGTTGCCGCCGTCACCGGACGGGGGCGGCTGGAGCGTCGTGTGGGATTCGGCGCAGCCGCCGCCGCCGCCAGAGGGCCAGTTTGTAGCCGACGGTGGCACGTTCGCCGCCGATGGCCCCTCGATGCTCGTGCTCACGCCGTCGCGCGGCTGAGCTCCCGGAAGGGGTCGAGGAGAAACGCGCTCCAAGAAGCGCGAATCTCCACAACCCCTACCTGTCGTCACGACGACGTCAACCACAGCCGCTGCACGACGCAACGAGCAACAAGTGATTCGGCTGCGGGCGCTCGTCCGTCACGGAACGCGGCTGCGGACGCAGCGTGACCGGGATGGCGCAGGTTCAGCGGGTGGCGTTGCGGCGCAGCCACCACAGGCCGACGATCGGCAGGATGAGGGGGACGAAGCCGTAGCCCTGGCCGAAGTGCGACCACACCGTCTTGTCGTGGAAGGCGCTGGGCTGCAGGACACTCCACAATCCGACGATGAGAACTCCGGCGAGCTCGAAGGTGATCGTCGCCCGTGCGAGGCGCACGGACGGGTGGTTGCCGCGCGCGAGCGCCACCGTCGCGACGATGTAGATGACGGCGGCAAGCGCCGACAGCAGGTACGGCACGGGCGCCTTGTCGAACGACTGCGCGATCTGCATGATCGAGCGCCCCGTCGCGGCGAGCGCGAACAACCCGTAGACGGCGACGAGCATGCGCCCCGGCCCGGTGTTGACGCGCCCGCGCGAACCCGACTCGTCGGGCGTCGGCGGCGTCGAATACGCCGCGCCGGGGGTGACGGGTGACGCGCCGTCAGGAAGTGCGTTCGTGGTCTTGCGAGGGGCTTCAGGCATCAGGCGTGTCCGTTCCACAGTTGCACGAGGCGGCCGATCATGACGGCGAGGCCGACGGCGCCGACGAGGAGCACCGCTGTACCCCAGCGCGATTCGCGTTCGGCGATGGCCCAGAACCCGGCGACGGGCAGCACGAAGATCAGACCGACGAGATAGGCGATGAAGACGCCGACGTTCATGTGCGGATCCGCCGAACCCGACGTCGCGATGCCGACGATCAACTGGATGACGAGAAGAACCTCGATGGCGATCGTCAGGTAGAACATCGGGTTGTCGATCGGGCGTCCGCGGACGGTGGCGACGAGGGCCAGCAGGGCGAGGACGCACGTCGTCACGAGCAGCGCGACGGTCAACGGCAGAAACACCCGAACATCGTAGTCCCGCCGATGAGTACCAGCCCTGCGACGCAGTCGCCGTCACCTCGCCGCGCGTGTCACTGTCCACGAAATCGCCGCCGGGAGGCGGTTGTCGGTGGCATTGGGTAGCGTGACGGACGTGACAGTTTCTCAGCCAGGTGAGATGCCCCCGTTCCCCGACTCCGAGCCCCTGACGTCAGATCTCACTGCCACGTCGGCCAGTGACGACGACCTGGGCGCACCCGCCGCGTCCACCCCGGCGAGTTCCTCGCCCGAGACCGGCCGCTACACGCCCGACACCGAGGAGAAGCGTCCCGAACCGGACGCGCACGCACCCACCGTCGCGCGCGCGGATGACGCACCGCGCGGCATCGGCCGCATCCCCGTCACCGACGTCATGCCGATCGTCGACTGCGGCAACCTGCCGACGAAGTCGGTCGTCGACGAGCCGTTCACGGTGCGCGCCACCGTGTTCCGCGAGGGTCACGACGCCGTCAACGCCTCCCTCGTCATGACGTCGCCGCACGGCGTCGAGCGGATCGTCCCGATGACGTGCGTGAACCCGGGGCTCGACCTGTGGACGGGCGAGGCCGAAGCCGACCACGAGGGCGTCTGGCACTTCCGTGTCGAGGGCTGGAGCGACCCGTACAGGACGTGGGATCACGACGCGACGATCAAGGTCGCCGCGGGTGTCGACGTCGAGGTCATGTTCGAAGAGGGCGCCCGTGTGCTCGAGCGCGCGTGTGCGACCAACACCTACGACGATGCTGACGAGCGCGTCCTGCGCGACGCCGTCACGACCCTGCGCGACACCTCGCGCAGCGACGACGAGCGTCTCGCGGCCGGCACGTCTACCGAGGTCAAGGACGTGCTCGAGCGGCTGCCGCTGCGCGACTTCGTCTCCCCCAGCCGCGACTACCCCTGGCTCGTCGAGCGCAAGCTGGCGCTGACGGGCGCGTGGTACGAGTTCTTCCCCCGCTCCGAGGGTGCTCACTTCGACGAGGAGACGCAGAAGTGGGTCTCGGGCACGCTGCGCACCGCCGCCGAGCGTCTGCCCGCCGTCGCCGACATGGGTTTCGACGTCGTCTACCTCACCCCGATCCACCCGATCGGCGAGGTCAACCGCAAGGGCCCGAACAACACGTTGACGGCTGGCCCGGAGGATCCTGGTTCGCCGTACGCCATCGGGTCGAAGGACGGCGGTCACGACGCCATCGAGCCGTCGCTCGGTGACTTCGACGACCTCGACGCGTTCGTCGCCCGCGCGAACGAACTGGGCCTCGAGGTGGCGCTCGACATCGCGCTGCAGTGCGCGCCCGACCACCCCTGGGTCACCTCGCACCCGGAGTGGTTCACCACGCGCAGCGACGGCACGATCGCCTACGCGGAGAACCCCCCGAAGAAGTACCAGGACATCTATCCGCTCAACTTCGACAACGACCCGGCCGGCATCTACGCCGAGGTGCGTCGCGTCATCCAGGTGTGGATCGACCACGGCATCACGATCTTCCGCGTCGACAACCCGCACACGAAGCCCGTCGAGTTCTGGCAGTGGCTGATCGCCGACGTCGCGAAGGACCACCCCGAGGTGATCTGGCTCGCGGAGGCCTTCACGAAGCCCGCGATGATGCACAACCTCGGCCGCATCGGCTTCCAGCAGAGCTACACGTACTACGCCTGGCGCCACCAGCCGTGGGAGATCCGCGAGTACCTCGACGAACTCATCGGCGACACGGCGAGTTACATGCGTCCGAGCTTCTGGCCGACGACGCACGACATCCTCACGCCGTACATGCAGTACGGCGGCCCGGCGGCCTGGAAGCTGCGCGCGGCGCTGGCTGCCACGCTCGTGCCGACCTACGGCATCTACGCCGGGTACGAGCTCATGGAGTCGGTGGCGCGCCCCGGCGCCCAGGAGCAGAACGACAACGAGAAGTACCAGTTCAAGGACCGTCGCTGGGCCGACTACGCCCCCGGCGGGCCCAAGGAGGGCCAGTCGATCGACTGGTACCTGCGCCGGCTCAACGAGATCCGTCGCGCCCACCCGGCGCTCGAGCACCTGCGCAACCTGCGCTGGCACGGCGTCGACGACGAGAACTTCATCGTCTTCTCCAAGAGCCGCGACATCGGTGACGGCGCCAACGGCGGCCAGGACACGGTCATCGTCATCGCCAACACAGACCCGCACGCGACGCGCGAGACCTGGGTGCACCTCGACATGGGCGCGCTCGGACTACGCGGGGACGAAGGGTTCGTCGCGCACGACCTGCTGAGCGACGCCACCTGGCACTGGGGCGAGCACAACTTCGTCCGGCTCGGGCCGGACGCCGAAAACGTCCACATCATCCACGTGAGGAAGTTCTGAGCATGCAAGGTCTTGGTCTGCACCAGCCGGGTCTGAAGCACGACCCGCAGTGGTTCCGTAAGGCCGTGTTCTACGAAGTCCTCGTGCGCGGTTTCAGCGACTCGACGGGCAACGGATCCGGCGACTTCTCGGGCCTCATGGCCCGACTCGACTACCTGCAGTGGCTTGGCGTCGACTGCCTGTGGCTGCCGCCGTTCTACGCCTCGCCGCTGCGCGACGGTGGATACGACATCGCCGACTACAAGCAGGTGCTGCCCGATTTCGGCACGCTGCCCGAGTTCCAGGAGCTCGTCGCGCAGGCGCATGCGCGCGGCATCCGCGTCATCACCGACTTCGTCATGAACCACACGAGCGACCAGCACGCGTGGTTCCAGGCGAGCCGAGAGGACCCGGAAGGCCCGTACGGCGACTACTACGTCTGGTCCGACACGGACGAGAAGTACGAGGACGCGCGCATCATCTTCGTCGACACCGAGGAGTCGAACTGGACCTTCGACCCGGTGCGTCGTCAGTTCTTCTGGCACCGCTTCTTCTCCCACCAGCCGGACCTCAACTTCGAGAACCCGGCCGTGCAGGAGGAGATGTTCGACATCGTTCGGTACTGGATGGACATGGGCATCGACGGCTTCCGCCTCGACGCCGTGCCGTACCTGTTCGAGGAGGAGGGGCACAACGGCGAGAACCACCCGAAGACGCACGAGTTCCTCGTCGAACTGCGCCGGATGGTCGACGAGGAGTACCCCGGCCGCGTCCTGCTCGCCGAGGCCAACCAGATGCCGCACGAGGTCGTCGACTACTTCGGCACCGAGGAAGAACCGGAATGCCACATGTGCTTCCACTTCCCCGTCATGCCGCGCATCTACTACTCGCTGCGCGAGGAGAAGGCGACGCCCATCATCGACGTCCTCGCCGAAACGCCCCCGATCCCCAAGGGCACCCAGTGGGGCACCTTCCTGCGCAACCACGACGAGCTGACGCTCGAGATGGTGACGCCGGAGGAGCGCGCCGCGATGTACGGCTGGTACTCCCCCGATCCGCGCATGCGCGCCAACGTCGGTATCCGTCGTCGCCTCGCGCCGCTGCTCGACAACAGTCGCGCCGAGATCGAGCTGATCAACGCCCTGCTGCTGTCGCTGCCCGGCTCGCCGTGTCTGTACTACGGCGACGAGATCGGCATGGGCGACAACATCTGGCTCGACGACCGTGACGCTGTGCGCACGCCGATGCAGTGGACGCCGGATCGCAACGCCGGTTTTTCGACGGCCGACCCGGGCAAGTTGTACCTGCCGGTCATCCAGAGCCTCGTGTACCACCACAACAACGTCAACGTCGAGGCGCAGATGGCCTCGAGCGCGTCGTTGCTGCACTGGACGCGCGGCATGCTCTCGGTGCGTTCGCGCTACCCCGCGTTCGGCATGGGCGACTTCGTCGTCGCCCCGGCCGACAACGACGCCGTCCTCGCGTTCACGCGCTCGATGTCGGACGAGGACGCGAAGGCCGAGAACACGACGACGAAGCACCTGCTGTGCATCAACAACCTGAGCTCGCGCCCGCAGGGCGCCCGGGTGCAGGTCGCTGCCAAGTTCGCCGGCGCGAAGCTCACCGACATCTTCGGCGGTCAGGGCTTCGGTCAGATCGGTGAGGACGGCACGGTCACCGTCATGCTCGGTTCGCGCGGCTTCTACTGGCTGGCGATCGAGTCCGACGTCAGCGCCGACGACGCGCTGCCCGCCGCGACCGGTACCCCGGAGGCCAACGCCTCCGAGGTGCTCGACGAGTTCAAGGACGACACCACCTCGGACGTTGAGGGAAAGGACCTCTGATGGTCGCCGAGATCCACTCCGGCGCCACGTTGTCACCCGGCAAGCTCGAACTGCTCACGCCGTGGGTGGCGACGCAGCGCTGGTTCCAGGCCAAGGGCCGTGAGCCCCACCTGCGCAAGGTGAGTGCCTTCCGCTTCGAGGACCCGGCAGGTGAGGTCGGCCTCGAGGTGATGTTCCTGCGCGATCTCGACGCCGAGCACGAGACCACCTACCAGGTGCCGGTCACCTACCGTGGTGAGCGCGCGCCGGAGCTGGAGCACGCCTTCATCGGCACGATCGAGCACTCCGCGCTCGGCACGCGTTACGTCTACGACGGCCCGCACGACCCGGTGTTCGCCGCCGTCCTGCTCGCGACGATGGCGTCGGGCGGAACGCAGGCCGAGCGCAGCGACGGTGTCGTCGAGATGAGCGTCGCAGGCCGGCCCGGTCCGCAGAGCGCCGATCTCGCCGCGATGCGCAGCGCCACGGTGCTGCGTGGCGAGCAGTCGAACACGTCGATCATCTACACCCTCGACGACGGCGAGCAGCTCATCGCCAAGCTGTTCCGTGTGCTCAACGTCGGCGCCAACCCCGACATCGAGGTGACGGGGGCCCTGACGAGAGCGGGCAACACGCACGTGCCGGCGCTGCTGGCATCTCTCAGTGGTTCGTACACGGAGGGGCGTCACTCTCGCGAGCAGCTCGTCGCGGACCTCGCGTTCGCGCAGGAGTTCCTGCCCGACGTGCGGGACGCCTGGCGTGAGGCCCTCGACGCGGCTCGCGAGAACCGTGACTTCACCGACGGCGCCCGCGAACTCGGTCGTACGACGGCGCAGGTGCACCGCACCCTCGCCGAGGTGCTGCCGAGCGTCGAGGCCGACACCGACCGTGTCGATGCCCTCGTCGACGAGATGCACGAGCGAGCGGCAGCGGCCCTCAACGACGCGCCGCAGCTCGCGGAGCGCGCCACGCAGATCGCCCACCGCATCGACGCCGGGCGCAGCGCGCAGTGGCCGCGCTTCCAGCGCATCCACGGCGACTACCACCTCGGCCAGGTGCTCGACGTACGCGGGCGTGGGTGGGTCCTGCTCGACTTCGAGGGCGAGCCACTGCGTCCGCTCGAGGAGCGCTCGGCACCAGACGTCGCCGTGCGCGACGTCGCGGGCATGCTGCGTTCGTTCGACTACGCCGGTGGCACGATCGAGAACGAGATCGCCGGCGCCGACGGCGACCGCCGCGCGTGGGTCAGCGCCGCTCAGGACGCCTTCCTCGCCGGTTACGAGAGCGAACTCGGCGCCGTCGACCGCGACCTGCTCGACCTGTTCGTGCTCGACAAAGCGCTCTACGAGTGCTCGTACGAGGCCCGCAACCGCCCCGACTGGTTGAGCATCCCCGCCGACGCCGTCGGCCGCATCCTCACCACCTCCACCGACTCGTCCGCGACCCACGGCGAGGCGCCCACGATGACGCCCGCCGACGAGGACGACGCCGCGCCCACCGGCGCCGCGGAAAGGAGCACCATGACCTCCGATGACAGCACGACGCCCACTCCTGCCTCGATGCGCCCGTCCGACACGAACGGCGCTCCCCTCGTCTCGACGCAGGATGCCGACGCTTCCGGCGCCGCTCCGCTCGTCGCGCCGCAGGGCGCACCCGCGACGGGTGACACGACTGTCGCGGCTGCGGGAGACAAGCCCGAGGCGGCCGCGAGCGACGCGGGTTCTGGCGGTGGCCTGAGCGCCGCCGGTGAGACGAGCGACGCTTCTACCACCGACGCGAGCGCCCTCGGCGCCGCCTCGCCCGCCGTCACGCCGTCGCGCGTCGAGGTGAGCGAACTCGACGCCGTCGTCGCCGGTGAGCACCGTGACCCGCACCGTGTGCTCGGCGCGCATGTCGAGAACGGCGTCATCACGTTCCGCGTCGTGCGCCCGATGGCGCGTGGCGTCGTCATCGACATGGGCGAGACTGTGCTCGAGCTCACGCACGAGCACGACGGCATCTGGGCCGGCGCGATTGCGGGTGAGTACATGCCCGACTACCGCGTCATCACGACGTATGACGACCGCAGCGAGCACCGCGGCGACGACCCGTACCGCTTCATGCCGACCCTCGGCGAGATCGACCTCCACCTCATCGGCGAGGGGCGCCACGAAGAGCTGTGGAACGTCCTCGGCGCCCACGTGCGCACCTACCCGAGCATCAAGGGTGACGTCACGGGCACCGCGTTCGCCGTCTGGGCGCCCAATGCCAAGGCCGTGCGCGTCGTCGGCGACTTCAACCACTGGGACGGTGTCGGCCACGGCATGCGCACGCTCGGGGAGTCGGGCGTGTGGGAGCTGTTCGTCCCCGACGTGCGCGAGGGCACCGCGTACAAGTTCGAGATCCTGTGCAGCGACGGCGTGCGTCGCGCGAAGGCCGACCCGATGGCGCGCCTCGCGGAGACGGCGCCCGCGACGGCGTCGAAGGTGACGAGCTCGCACTACGAGTGGAACGACGACGCGTGGATGACGAAGCGCGCCGAGACGAACGCGCACCACGGCCCGATGTCGACGTACGAGGTGCACCTCGGTTCGTGGCGTCAGGGGCTCAGCTACCGCGAGATGGCCGAGCACCTCGTCAACTACGTCAAGGATCTGGGCTTCACGCACGTCGAGTTCATGCCCGTGATGGAGCACCCGTACCCGCCGAGCTGGGGCTACCACGTCACGAGCTACTACGCTCCGAACAGCCGCTTCGGCGACCCGGACGACTTCAAGTTCCTCGTCGACCGCCTCCACCAGGAGGGCATCGGCGTCATCCTCGACTGGGTTCCCGGCCACTTCGCCACCGACGAGTGGGCGCTCGCCCGTTTCGACGGCCAGGCGCTCTACGAGCACCCGGACCCGCGCAAGGGCTGGCACCCCGAGTGGGGTTCGAACATCTTCGACTACGGCCGCCCGCAGGTGCGCAACTTCCTCGTCGCCAACGCGCTGTACTGGCTCGAGGAGTTCCACGCCGACGGTCTGCGCGTCGACGGTGTCGCCTCGATGCTGTACCTCAACTACGCCCGCAAGGACGGCGAATGGGTGCCGAACAAGTTCGGCGGCCAGGAGAACCTCGAAGCCGTGCAGCTGCTGCAGGAGACGAACGCGACGGCGTACAAGCGCACGCCGGGTGCCGTCATCATCGCCGAGGAGTCGACGTCGTGGCCGGGCATCACCCGCTCGACGGACACCGGCGGCCTGGGCTTCGGGCTCAAGTGGAACATGGGCTGGATGCACGACTCGCTCGACTACGTCGCGCGTGAGCCGATCTACCGTCAGCATCATCACCACGACCTGACGTTCGCGCTCGTCTACGCGTTCAGCGAGCAGTTCGTGCTGCCCGTCAGCCACGACGAGGTCGTGCACGGCAAGGGCAGCCTGCTGCGCAAGATGCCCGGTGATCGCTGGCAGCAGCTCGCCAACGTGCGCGCCTACCTCGCGTACATGTGGGCCCACCCCGGCAAGCAGCTGCTCTTCATGGGTTCGGAGTTCGCGCAGGAGGCCGAGTGGGCCGACGGTCGCAGCCTCGATTGGTGGTTGCTCGACCAGCCCGCGCACTACGGCGTGCACGCGATGATGAAGGACCTCAACCGCGCCTACCGCGAGCGCCCGGCCCTGTGGGCTCTCGACCACTCGGAGGAGGGCTTCTCGTGGATCAACGCCGACGACGCGGGCCGCAACGCCTACACGTGGCTGCGATTCGCGCCCGCCGAAGCTGACGGGTACCGCCCCGTCGTCGCGATCGCCGCGAACTTCGCCGGCAACCCGCACCACGGCGTCCGCGTGGGCCTTCCCCACCTTGGTACGTGGAACGAGATCGTCAACACCGACGCCGAGGCGTACGGCGGCTCGGGCGTCGGTAACCTGGGTTCGGTCGAGGCCGAGGAGATCCCCTGGGACGGTCAGCCGTACTCGGCCGAGATCACGATGCCGCCGCTCGGTGTCGTGTGGTTCGAGCCGGCGACGCGCCCCGACATGACGCAGGTGGCTGCGCACACCGCTACCGAGCAGGCCGGTGGCGCCGATTCATCGTCCACCGCAACGGCACGACAGGAGAACACGATGAGCGACCAGAACGCAGCGACGAGTTCGTCCGACAAGCAGCCGTCCGAGGCCCTCATCGCGGGCGCGCCGCTCGAGGACGCCGCAGGCAACCCGGGCGCACTCGATCAGCCGCTCGACGGTTCGCGAGGCTGCGCGCAGGCCGAAGACGCTCAGGGAGCGGCCGGCGACCAGCAGGCGCGCTCGCGCACCGGCGTCCCGGCGACGCACCCCGTCGACCACGCGGACGAGGGTGGTTTCGACGTCGAGCAGACCGAGTCGAAGGCGCACGAGCGTGCCTTCACGCCGGCCGGCGAGGACGAGACGGGTGACGAGCCCGTCGAACACCTCAAGGACATCACCGGCACGCCCGGTGGCGGCCTCGACGAGGACGTCGAGGGTGGCCGCTGGGGCGCCGACGACGAGGCTCGCGACGCCGCCGGCCAGACGCGTCAGCGCGACTGACGACCCGCTCGATCGAGCGCATGAGGCCGGCCGTACCCGCCAGGGGTGCGGCCGGCCTCGTCACGTCGGCCCCGCCTCGCTCCAGGCATCGGTTCGGGCGTTTACGTCGCCGCTCAAAGAGGGCAGGATGAGGGCATGAGCAACCGCGCGGGCCAATTGGCCGAACCTCGTGACCTGATCGACGTCCCCCACCTCGTCACGGCGTACTACACGCTGACGCCCGACCCTGAGAACGTCGACCACCAGGTGGCGTTCGGCACGTCGGGGCACCGCGGTTCGAGCCTCAAGACCGCGTTCAACGAGGCGCACATCCTCGCGACGACGCAGGCGATCGTCGACTACCGCCGCTCGCAGGGCTTCGACGGGCCGTTGTTCCTCGGCCGCGACACCCACGCCCTGTCCGAGCCTGCATGGGCGAGCGCCATCGAGGTACTCGTCGCGAACGACGTCACCGTCCTCATCGACGAGCGTGACGGTTACACGCCTACGCCCGCCGTCAGTCACGCCATCCTGCGCGCGAACAAGGGCAAGGATCTGACGAACGGCTCGGGTCTCGCCGACGGCATCGTCGTCACGCCCTCGCACAACCCGCCCGCCGACGGCGGGTTCAAGTACAACCCGCCGCACGGTGGCCCGGCCGACTCGGACGCGACGAAGGTCATCGCGGCCGCGGCGAACGAGCACATCCGTGACGGGCTCAAGCGTGTCAAGCGCGTGCCGCTGACGCAGGCGATGGGCAAGGTCCAGCGCTACGACTTCCTCGGCACGTACGTCGACGACCTGCCGAACGTCGTCGACCTCGACGCGATCAAGCGCGCCGGCGTGCGCATCGGCGCCGATCCGCTCGGCGGCGCCGCCGTCGCGTACTGGGGTGAGATCGCGGAGCGTCACGGGCTCGACCTCACCGTCGTCAACCCGCTCGTCGACCCGACGTGGCGCTTCATGACGCTTGACTGGGACGAGAAGATCCGCATGGATTGCTCCTCCCCCAACGCGATGGCGTCGCTCATCGGCGAGCGCGACAAGTACGACATCGCGACGGGCAACGACGCCGATTCGGACCGTCACGGCATCGTCACGCCCGACGCGGGGCTCATGAACCCCAACCACTTCCTGTCGGTCGCGATCCAGTACCTCTACGGTGGCGCGCGCCCGCAGTGGCGCCAGGACGGGTTCATCGGCAAGACGCTCGTCAGCAGTTCGATGATCGACCGCGTCGCCGACGACCTCGGCCGCACGCTCGTCGAGGTGCCCGTCGGGTTCAAGTGGTTCGTGCCGGGCCTGCTCGACGGTTCGGGCCCGTTCGGCGGCGAGGAGTCGGCGGGCGCGTCGTTCTGCCGCTTCGACGGCTCCGTCTGGACGACGGACAAGGACGGCATCCTGCTCGCGCTGCTCGCCTCGGAGATCAAGGCAACGACGGGCAAGTCGCCGTCACAGCTCTACGGCGAGCTGACGGCGAAGCACGGCGAACCCGCCTACGCGCGCGTCGACGCCCCCGCCACGCGCGAGGAGAAGGCCAAGCTCGGTGCACTGACGCCCGAGGCCGTCACGGCGGACACGTTGGCCGGCGAGCCCATCATCGCCAAGCTCACGGAGGCGCCCGGCAACGGCGCGAAAATCGGCGGCCTCAAGGTCGTCACTGATTCGGCCTGGTTCGCCGCGCGCCCGTCGGGGACCGAGGACGTCTACAAGATCTACGCCGAGTCGTTCCAGGGCCCCGAGCACCTTGCACAGGTGCAGGCTGAGGCGAAGGACGTCGTCGCGGCAGCCCTGGGCAACTGAGGCTCGGTTCCGTCACAACACGAACGAAGGGCTCGCTCCAGGTGGAGCGAGCCCTTCGCGTCCGTCACCCACCGCCGACAGCAGGGCGGCTACGTGCCTGCGTGCAAGTGCACCCGGGGCACTTGCACGCACGGGGTCAGTGCGTCGTTGCCAGACGTCGCCCGGCCCGTCGGGGCTGTCAGTACAGCGCCGACATCAGCGCCGTGCGTGCCTTCTTGACGCGCGGGTCGGTGGCGCCGACGACGTCGAACAGTCCGATGAGGTGCTCACGCGCGGCGTTGCGCTCGTCGCCGGAGGTCGCCTTGACGACGTCGACGAGACGCGCGAACGCGTCTTCGACGTGGCCACCGAGGACATCGAGGTCGGCGACCTGCGTCTGCGCGGTGACGTCGGCCGGGTTCTTCGCGGCGGCGTCACGTGCAGCCTGGAGGTCGACGCCTTGCGTGCGCTGCATGAGCTTGACCTGGCCGAGGGCGAGACGCGCCTCCTCGTCCTTCGGGTTCTCCGTCAGTGCCTGCTCGAACGCGGCGATGGCGCCGTCGTAGTCGCCCTTGTCGATCGACTCGTACGCGAGCTGGTGCAGCGGCGGCAGCTCGGGCTCGGCCTGCTCGCCGCCCTCAGCGCCGGCCTTGCCCGTTGCGTTCGGGTCGTAGTTCGCCACGCGGCCCGCAAGACCGTTCTGCACAGCGATCTGGACGATCTGGTCGACGAGCTCGCGCGTCTGCGCGTCTTCGACGACAGGCGGGATCGGGATCGGCTGGCCCTGGACGAAGGCCGCCGCGAGAATCTGCCCCGGCTGGCCCTGCTGCGCGGCCTGCTGCGAAAGCTGAGCGAAGACCTGACCGATCTCGGGCGCGGTGTCGAGGTCGGCGACGCCCATGAGGACGCGCCCCTCTTGCGCGCGCACCGCGCGCGCGAGCGAAGCGACGGGCGCCAGGGACGCCGGCTGCGAACTCGCCCAGATCGCGATGATGACGGGGTGCTGCACCGACTGCTGCACGAGGCCCTGGAAGTTCTCGGCTGTCACGTCGACGACAAGACCGTCGTGACGGAACGTCTCGGCGATGACGGCGTCGTCGGCGCCCTGCGGCATGGGGGCCTGCCCGGGATTCGCAGCGCTCGGCGCGTTTGCCGGCGCCGCAGCGCCGGCGTTGCCGGTCGGTGCGCCAGCGGCCGATGCGGGGCGCCCGGCAGGAGCGCCGCCCTGCGGCTTCTTGAGCGAGGACAGGTCAACGGCACCGCGCAGCGACGCGGCGTTCAACGGCTGATTCGACATGCCCTCATTGTTGCAGGGCGCGCCGGGGCGGGCGACGCATGATCGCGCACAGCGAACACCTGGCCGCACGTGGCGAGGCGCGTCCCTCGGGTCGGACCGTCACTCCGCGGCGGGTCCTCGCGCCCGGGCCGTCAGCCCCGCGAGCGCACCATCCGCAGGTCGTACGAACCCGAGCTGTCGTCCTTGCCGACGCCGTCGAGTTCGAACCCGTGCTTGCGGTAGAACGCCTGCGCACGCTCGTTGCCGTCGACGACCCAGAGGTAGGCCTCTTGGTCGCCGAGTTCGCGTGTCATGAGTTCGTGCGCGAGGCCCGTGCCGTGGTGCGCCTTGCCGAGATTGAGCACCTGCAGTTCGACGTCCGCGGGCGCGTCGTCGTCGCGGGCCTTGCCGATGCAGATCCACCCGACGAGCGCACCGCTCGAGCGGTCGAATGCCCCGACGACCCGAGGCGCCTCGGCGGAGGTCAACCACGCGCGCCAGCGCTTCGCACCGTCGACGGGATCGAGCCCGTCGAGCTTCTCCTGCGGGATGAGCCCGGTGTAGGTGTCGCGCCAGATCGTGACGTGGAGCTGGGCGAGCTCGTCGGCGTCATCGCTTGTCAGTCCACGGATCTCGTAGCGCTCGTCGATGGTCATGTTGACGTCCTCTCTCGTGGTCATTATCAGCGCCCGGCGAGGCCCGGGCGTCAGTTCGACTCGGCGAGCCGGGCTTCGACGCGCTCGACCTTCGCGTCGAGCTGGCCGGTGTAGCCCGGGCGGATGTCGGCCTTCAGCACGAGCGAGACGCGCGGGGACGCGACTTGGACGGCCTCGCAGGCGCGCTTGATGACGTCCATGCACTCGTCCCACTCCCCCTCGAGGGTCGTGAACATCGAGTCGGTGCGGTTCGGGATGCCCGACTGACGCACGACGCGGATGGCTGCGGCCACCGCCTCGCTGACGGAACCGTCCGGGTCGTCCGTCGTCGACGGTGCGACGGAGAAAGCGACGAGCATGATGATCTCCTCGAAGGTGATGGGAACGATGCAGTCAGGTTCGCACGTCGGCCACCGCGCGCGGCGTGCGACGAGCGTCGCGTCTTGGGCCCGGCAGGATCAGCTCGCGCAGGCGTCCGGGTCGCAGGTCCCCGTCACGACGGCCTCGAGCCAGTGGTGAACGAGCGTCACGGCCCCCGCGCCCTCACCCGACGCCGCGGCGACGCGCTTCATCGACCCAGCGCGGATGTCGCCTGCGGCGAACACGCCAGGCACGCTCGTCGCGAGCGCTTCCGGGGGAAGCCCGTCACGCCAGAACTCCTGCGGCACGTCACGACCGGTGAGCACGAAACCCTTGGCGTCACGCGCCACGGTGCCGTCGAGCCAGTCGACGCACGGGTGCGCGCCGAGCAGGAGGAACAGCCCGCAGGCGGGAACCGTCAGCTCCTGGTCCTTCTCGTTGAAGCGGATCGTCACGTGCTGCAGCCGATCGGTGCCGCTCGCCCCGACGATCTCCGCATTCGTCTTGACGACGATTCGCGGGTTCGCCTCGATCTCGCGGATGAGGTAATCCGACATCGTCTCCGCGAGCCCGTCGCGACGCACGACGATGCTGACGGAGCGCGCGAAGCGTGAGAGGTGGATGGCGGCCTGGCCCGCCGAGTTGCCGCCGCCGACGACGAGGACGTGCCCGCCCTCGCACTCGCGGGCAGCCGACGACGCCGCGCCGTAGTACACGCCGCGTCCGACGAAGCCTTCGACCTCCTCGACGCCCAGGCGACGGTAGGCCACGCCCGTCGAGATGAGAACGGCGCGGGCGCAGACCGGCCCATCGTCGGTCTCGAGCACGTGCGGTTCGCCGCGATAGCCGGGCGTGAAACCGGTGACCTCGGTGGCCGAGTAGATGCCCGCGCCGAACCGAGTGGCCTGGAACCGTGCGCGCTGCGCGAGGCGCATGCCCGAGATGCCGCGGGGAAAGCCCAGATAGTTGCGGATCATCGCGCTCGTGCCGGCCTGCCCGCCCACGGCGTCGGCCTCGATGACGGCTGTGCTCAGCCCCTCGCTCGCGCCGTACACCGCGGCAGCGAGGCCGGCCGGGCCCGCACCGACGATCGCAAGGTCGACGACGTGGCCCTCACCCAACTCGTCGACGGTGGCGCCGAAGGCGCGCCCGAGCACACGGACGTCAGGGTTGGCGTGAACCTCGCGCTCGGCGATGCGCACGAGCGGATAGGCGATCTCGATGCCCTGCGAACGCGCCATCTCGAGCGTCTTGGCTGCGTGCGGAGCCTCCGGCGGCCAGACCCCCGTCGGGATGCCCTGGCGATCGAGGAAGTCGCGCAGCACCCCGACGTTGGGGTCGCCTGGGGGCGCCACGATGTTGACGAGCTCGATCTCGGGGCCACCCGCCGACCACCCCCAGTCCGAGAGCAGCTCGGTGACGGCGGTGTGAAACTCCTCGTCGCGCGGGCCGCTCGGCAGCAGGAGCGCGGCCTCGATCTGGCCGCTGATCTGCGCGACGCGCTGCTCCTCGACCGCCCACGGTTCGCTGCGCAGGCGCACCATGACCCGCTTGGCCGCCGGCATGACGGCATGCAGGCACTGCAGCGTGACGAGGCCCGTCGCGTCGCCCACCTGCGTCGTCGCGGCGAACATCGCGACCGGGAGGCCGCGCGCGTTGAGGCCCTGCGCCATCGTCATCGATTCGCTGAGCGTCGTGGCGAGTTGCAGGTCGTAGTCGGCAGCGTAGCGGTGGGCGAATTCTTCCCGCATCTCTTCGGCGTGCTCAGCGGCCGCGATGAGCATGATGACGGGCGTGGGAGGCTTCATGCTCCGAGTGTAGGCACCGGCGCCGACAACCCCGATATTCCGCGGAATCAGAGCTGATACCGGCCGTCGACGCACGTCCGAACTCGCTCTTGCGACGCCTCGCCGCCATGGGCTCTCGCGCGGTTTCGGGACGCGCATCGAGCCCCTCACCCTCAACCCGCGACGGCCTGCGCCGCGGCGTAGGGGTCCAGAACCCCTCGAGCGACAGCCTCAGCGAGATCCTCGAGCTTCACCTCGGCGTTGGGGCGTTCCCAGCGCTCACGCAGTCGCCGCACCGCGAGCTCTTCGATCTCGCCCGCAGCCCGACGTCGGCGACGCAGGCTCAGCTCGTCGTGCTCGCTCAGCCACGCTCGGTGGGTCGCGATGGCGTCGATGACGTCCGCCGCCCCTTCGCCCCGTTCTGCGACCGTCGTGACGATCGGTGGGCGCCACTGCCCCGGCTCCCCCGTCTGGCCGAGCGAGATCATGGCGCGCAGGTCGCGCACGGTCGCCGCAGCGCCGTCGTGATCGGCCTTGTTGACGACGAAGACGTCCGCGATCTCGAGGACCCCGGCCTTCGCGGCCTGGATGGAATCTCCGGCCCCGGGCGCGAGCAGGACGATCGTCGTGTCGGCGAGCGAGGCGATGTGCACCTCCGACTGGCCGACGCCCACCGTCTCGACGAGCAGGATGTCGAAGCCGGCGGCGTCGAGCAGCCGCAGTGCAGCGGGCGCCGCCGCCGACAGCCCGCCGAGGTGGCCGCGGGTCGCCATCGAGCGGACGAACACCCCGGAATCACCCGAGTGACCGACCATGCGGATGCGGTCGCCGAGCAGCGCGCCACCGGAGAACGGCGACGAGGGGTCGACCGCGAGCACCGCGACGCTGAGGCCGTGCGCGCGATAGGCCGCGACGAGTGCGTCCGTCGACGTCGACTTGCCGACGCCGGGCGGCCCCGTCAGACCGATGATCTGGGCGTGGCCCGTGAACTGGGCGATGGCTGCACCCAGTTCCGGCAGCGCCGGGTGGTCGTTCTCGATGGCTGTGAGCAACCGCGCGAGGGCGCGCCGGTCACCGTCACGCATCCGCGTGACAAGTGGGTCGACGACGATCTCACGCGGCATGCTCAGGCCGTGTCCTGGTCAGCGCTCAGGCGTCGACGCGCACGATGAGCGCATCACCCTGGCCGCCACCGCCGCACAGGGCAGCAGCACCGACGCCACCACCGCGGCGTTTGAGTTCGTGGGCGAGGGTCAGCACGAGACGCGCGCCCGACATGCCGATCGGGTGGCCAATCGCGATGGCGCCGCCGTTGGGGTTGACCTTCTCCGCGTCGAGGCCGAGTTCCTTCGTCGAGGCCAGGCCGACGGCGGCGAACGCCTCGTTGATCTCGACCACGTCGAGGTCGGCCGGCGTGAGGCCCTCCTTCTCGCAGGCCTTCGCGATTGCGCGCGCCGGCTGGCTCTGCAGCGTCGAGTCGGGGCCGGCGACGACGCCGTGCGCGCCGACCTCGGCGATCCAGGTCAGGCCCAGCTCCTGGGCCCTCGTCTTGCTCATGACGACGAGCGCCGCGGCACCGTCGCTGATCTGGGAGGCGGAGCCTGCCGTGATCGTGCCGTCCTTGCTGAAGGCGGGGCGCAGCTTGCCGAGCGACTCAGTCGTCGTGTCGGCGCGGATACCCTCGTCGTTCTTGAACACGACTGGCTCGCCCTTGCGCTGCGGGATCTCGACGGGGATGACCTCGTCGTCGAAGAGGCCCTTCTCCCAGGCCGCGGCGGCCTTCTGGTGAGAGGCGGCCGAGAACGAGTCCTGCTCTTCGCGGCTGAACTCGACGTCGCCGGCGTTGGCCTGCTCGGTGAGGTTGCCCATCGCCTGGTCGGTGAAAGCGTCCCACAGTCCGTCGAAGGCCATGTGGTCGCGCATCGTCACGTCGCCGTACTTGTAGCCCTCGCGCGACTTCTCGAGCAGGTGCGGCGCGTTCGTCATCGACTCCTGGCCGCCCGCGACGACGACGTCGAACTCGCCCGCGCGGATCAGCTGGGCCGCGAGCGCCACGGCGTCGAGCCCGGACAGGCAGACCTTGTTGATCGTCAGCGCCGGCACGTCCATCGGGATGCCGCCCTTGACGGCGGCCTGGCGCGCGGGGATCTGGCCGGCGCCGGCCGTCAGCACCTGGCCCATGATGACGTAGTCGACCTGGTCGCCCTTGACGCCGGCCTTCTCGAGCGCACCCTTGATGGCGAGGCCACCGAGGTCGGCACCTGAGAAGCCCTTGAGCGAGCCGAGCAGGCGACCCATCGGGGTGCGCGCTCCGGCGACGATGACGGCGGTGGTGTCGGTCATGGTTCCTCCAGTGAGCGGGCGGGCGTGGGTCACGGTGCCGCACGGCCGCCGGTTCGTGTCGATCGCCCGAGTTAATCGTCGTTAACCCGGCTTCCTCGTCCAAGCAAACCATAGAGTGAGGTCATGACCGGCGAAATCACGCACTTGTTCGAGGCCATCGACCACGTCGGCATCGCGGTGCCCGACCTCGATGCCGCCATCCGTTTCTACGAGTCGACGTACGGCATGACGTGCGCGCACACCGAGACGAACGACGAGCAGGGCGTGCGTGAGGCGATGATGATGGTCGGCCCGGCCGATGCCCCGCACAGCCGCATCCAGCTGCTCGCGCCGCTGTCGCCGGAGTCGAGCATCGCGAAGTTCCTCGACCACTCCGGCCCCGGCATGCAGCAGCTCGCCTACCGCGTCCGCGATCTCGACGCCGTGTGCGCGACGCTGCGCGAGCGCGGCATGCGGTTGCTCTACGACGCGCCGAAGATCGGCACCGGCGGCAGCCGCATCAACTTCATCCACCCCAAGGATGCCGGCGGCGTGCTCGTCGAACTCGTCGAGCCGGCGGCTGAAGGACACTGAGGCAGCCCATCGTTTCTACCCCAAGGCTCGGCGTCGTATCAAAACGTTCGTTTGAGCTACGTCGCGGTGGGTGTGCGTAGCTCGTCAGGTGCTGCTGCCCCGGAGGGGTGTGACGTGTTCAGGCGTGCAGCGTCGTCGCCCGACGACCGTGCCCCGCAAAGGCTGCGCCGAGGCAAGCGGCGCGGACAGTGTGCTGGAACGTGCGTATACGGCGGGACTACCGTAGTGACGGCGACGGACATGGCGCTACGCAGCTTCACGCGTTTCGCTTGGCCAGGGCGCCGCAAGAATCTCACGCCCGATGACACGAAGGAAACATGCTGGTGAGCACTCTTTCCACCTCAGACGCCCATCTCGACTCGGGCCGTGATGGACGCCAAGGCCCGAGTCGTAGCGTGACCATCGTGGGGGTAGGCCTGACCCTCGTAATCGTTGTGATCGGGCTGGCGTGGGCCAAGTGGATCCCGTATGACGACAAAGCTCACGCCCTCGCGAAATCGGGTGCGTGGAGTGGCAAGGCCATCTTCGGCGAGGCCGGCCACCCCGGTGACGCGCCAAGCTGGCATGGAGCCCTCGATTTCACCCGCGCCTACGTCAAAGCCGTGTGGAAGGCCGCGCTCGTCGCGATCTTGGTGGCCTCAGCACTCGAAGCATTCATCCCGAAACGGCTCCTGTTGAACGCCATGAGCCGCCGCAGCTCATGGGGCCAAGGCCTCAGTGGCGGGCTACTCGCCCTGCCGAGCATGATGTGTACCTGCTGTACCGCGCCGGTGGCAATCGGTTTGCGTCGCCGCGGTGCACCCGCGGGTGCGGTGATGGCGTACTGGCTCGCTAACCCGCTACTCAACCCCGCTGTCATGCTTTTCCTCGGTCTGACGATGTCCTGGCAAGTGGTCTCCACCCGCGCCGTCGTCGGCGTCGTCGTCGTCCTGGGTGCCGCCTTCATTGCTCAACGTCAAGCACGCGAGGTCGATGCCGACGAACTCGTCGACGTCGACCACGACCCGCAGGGCGTCGCTGACATGCCGTGGCGCTTCGCTAAAGCCCTCACGCGTTATGTCGCCATCGTTGTGCCTGAGTACCTGATCCTCGTCGCACTGACCGGTTTGTTCTCCGGGTGGCTGTCCGACTTCACCCACCTAGGGAACGGGTCTGGCCTTCTGGCCTTGCTCCTCGTCGGTGTGGTCGGCGCCCTGCTCGTCATCCCCACCGGTGGGGAGATTCCCGTCGTCGCCGGTTTGAGTGCCGCCGGCGCGAGTCTTGGTGTTGCGGGGGTTCTGCTCATCACCTTACCGGCGCTCAGCATCCCGTCGCTGGTCATGGTGGCACGCAGCTTCGGCACTCGGACCACCATGAGCGTCATCGCTTGGGTCATCGCCGGGGGGCTGTTGTCAGCCGCTTTGCTCACCGCCCTCACCTGAGGGCCGCAGGCGGGGTGTAGCAGCCAGGGACGGGATCACTGAGATCAGGGATGCTGATGCGAAAACGGTGGGTTGAGCCACCAGGTCGACCCGATGGTGCAAAAACCTTCGTTTGAGCCACACGTTCTGCGTGGCGAGCAACGCGGCGCTCCACCGGTCGAGCCGCTGACGTGGCTGCTGGGCGGTGAGGTGGGTGAGGCCGATGCCATGGTAGTTGGGCAGCCAGGTCTCCACGACGGGGTCGGCCTGGGCCGCGGTGGGAGGATCGCTCTATGCCCACTCAGCCCTCATGGCCGCTTCGCACTGAGCGCCTAGCGCTGCGCCGCTACCGTTCCGACGACGTGGGATGGATGGCGTCCCTTTACGCTCGCCCCGATGTCGCGCGCTTCCTTCTCGAAGACCCCTGGACGCCCCAGCAGGCGCAGGAGAACCTGACCAAACGCATGACGAAGAACGGTCTCGAGGGGCCATCTGGTGCGCTGTCGCTCACTATCGACAAGGGCGAGCAGAGCATTGGCGACGTCAGCGTGTGGTTCACCGACCAGCCCCACCACGTCGCAGAGATCGGATGGGTGCTCGACCCCAGCCACGGTGGCCACGGGTATGCCCGCGAGGCCGTTCGCGCGGTCATCCGCTTTGCCTTCGTTGAGTACGCCCTGCACCGTCTCGTTGCGCAGATGGATGCCCGAAATGAGGCATCGGCGCGTCTGGCGGCGTCAGTGGGAATGAGGCAAGAGGCCCATCACCTGCAGGACTGCTGGAGCAAGGGCGAATGGACTGACACTCTCATCTTTGCGCTGCTCTCTACAGATCCGCGCTGACTCACCGCGTGATGGCGGGCCAAGAGCCAGTGGGGAGCGTAGAGCAGAGTCCGTCGTTTCAGCTGCGCCAGGAACATCCGTCGCTGGGCCCCTGCGACGTCACAGTGATGGGCGTAGCGTCGAGTCATGGCAAGCGTTCGCCCTGCTCGCGTGGATGACGGGCCGCGTCTGGCCGAGATCGACCACGCTTGCTGGTCGCCGATGACCGATCCGGGGAGTCACTGGAGCCCGGGTCGCCCCTTCTTCGGAGTGCCGACAGGAACGCTCGTCGACGAAGTTCTGGTCGCTGCTGAAGGTGATGAAGTGCTGGGGTTCATCAAGATTCGACGAGAACCTAGTGAGTTCGGCCAGTGGTATGTGGGTGGGCTCGGTGTGGCACCTATCGCCCGCCGTCAAGGCCTAGCGCGGAAGCTCATACACGCTGCACTGACAGCAGGGGACTGCTGCACGATCTGGTGACAGTTGGGGTCTCAGGCCGCGGTAGCGGTCTGGGTGGTCATGATGGTCTCGTACTCGATGGGGGTCAATCGTCCCAGTCGGGCTTGGCGGCGGCGTCGATGGTAGGTCCGTTCGATCCAGGTGACGATGGCGGTCCGTAGCTGCTCGCGGGTGGCCCAGGGGCGGCGGTTCAGGACGTTCTTCTGCAGCAGTGCCCAGAAGCTCTCGATGGCCGCGTTGTCGGCACAGGTCGCGACGCGGCCCATGCTCCCGCGCAGCCCGTTGCGGTGCAGGGCGGCCACGAACTTCCTTGATCTGAACTGCGATCCACGGTCAGCGTGGACGATGCACCCGGTCACGGTCATGCCCTGCGCGGCGCGGGCGGCGACCGCGTTGTCCAAGGCGTTCACGGCCAGACGCGACTTCATCCGCGAGTCGATGGAGTAGCCCACGATCCGTCCCGACCAGGCGTCCTTCATCGCGCACATGTACACCTTCCCCTCAGCGGTCTTGTGCTCGGTGATGTCGGTGAACCACACCTGGTTCGGGCCTGTCGCCAAGGTGGTGAACTCGCGGTTGACGAGGTCGTCGTGCACCGGCGGTCCCGGACGGCGGGCCTTGGACCTGCGGGGCTTGCCGAAGGAGCTCCACCAGGCGTTGTCCGAGCAGATCGCCCACGCTGTCCGGGCCGACATGGGCTGCCCGCCGTGGTGACGGGCCTCGTCGGCCAGGTAGCGGTACCCGAACTCGGGGTCGTCACGGTGGGCGTCGAACAACGCGTTCGCCCGGTACGCCTGCGCGTACTCGGCGTCGGTGACGGGCTTGGTGAGCCACCGGTAGTAGGGCTGGCGAGCGATCTTCAAGACCCGGCACGTGACCGCGACAGGGATGCCGTCGGCGGCGAGCTCGCTCACGAGCGGGTACAACCTTTTCCCGGCAGGTTCGCCTGGGACAGGTACGCCGCCGCGCGGCGCAGGACCTCGTTCTCCTGCTCCAGCAACCGGATCCGCCGGCGGGCCTCGGCCAGCTCGGCCAGGTCGCTGCCCGACACCGGTATCGGGGGCCGGGTGCCGTCGTCGATATCGGCTTTGCGCATCCACGTCGACAACGTCATCGGGTGGATCCCGAAGTCCTTCGCGACCTGCTCGAGCGTCACCCCCGGCTCACGGTTACGGGCCACGCGCACAACGTCGTCGCGAAACTCCTGCGGATAGGGCTGAGGCATGAGTGCATCCTTCCAGGCCACCCTGGCGGGCAAGCCACGTCAGATGATGCTCCTATAGGTGTCAAGCAACGTCGAGCCAGGCCCGGTAGGCGGTTGCGAGTTCGGCGTTGGGGCGTCGGCCTCGTTCGAGTTCGGAGATGCGTGCGGGTTCTGCGCCGAGGCTGAGGGCGACGTCGAGCAGGGTGGCGCCTCGCTCGTGGCGCAGCTGCCTTAGG
>NZ_JAGEKQ010000042.1:0-11025 GCF_017565385.1 Dermacoccus sp. NHGro5
ATGATGAGGCGGGCCAGGCGTAGGCGGGCGCGGACTGTGAGCGCGGCGTTCGAGTGGGTAGCGTGGGCCATGAAGACCTCCCGGTGCGTGGTGTGGGACCTAGACAGCTCCACTGCACAGCGAGAGGTCTTCGCTTGTCACCCGTTCAGATCAACGAGTCGCAATGACTCGACCAACGTGCCTGGTCATCACAGCTAGGATGTTCGCCGTGACTGACAACGACCGCGCCCACACCGACCGCATCGTCTGGATCGACTGCGAGATGACGGGCCTCGAACTGGAGAACGACGCCCTCATCGAAGTAGCCGCGCTCGTCACCGACTTCGAGCTGAACCAGCTGGGCGACGGCGTCGACGTCGTCATCAAGCCCGAGCCGGCAGCCCTCGAGCAGATGGGTGACTTCGTGCGCGACATGCACACCAGGTCCGGGCTGCTCCGCGAGCTTGATGAAGGGGTCAGCATGGAGGAAGCGCAGGCGCTCGTGCTCGAGTACGTCATGCAGCATGCGCCCGAGGCCGGGAAGGCGCCGCTCGGTGGCAACACGGTCTCGACCGACCGCGGCTTCCTCGAGCGCGACATGCCGCAGCTCGCGGGGCACCTGCACTACCGCACGATCGACGTGTCGTCGATCAAGGAACTTTCGCGGCGTTGGTACCCCCGCGCCTACTTCAACGCGCCCGCCAAGCACGGCGGCCACCGCGCCCTCGCCGACATCCGCGAGTCGATCGCGGAGCTGCGTTACTACCGCGAGGCCGTCTTCGTGCCCGCTCCCGGCCCGACGTCGAACGAGGCGCAGGTCATCGCCAAGCGCTACGAGGTTGGCCCCTGACGCCGGACGCGCCCCTGATTGGGCGCGGCGGCCCTATTTCGGGTATATTCGTCCGCGCTGCCTGACACGGTGACGTGGACGGCGCATGGTGGGTATAGCTCAGCAGGTAGAGCACCTGGTTGTGGTCCAGGATGTCGCGGGTTCAAGTCCCGTTACTCACCCCAAGCAAGTGGCCCCCAGAGCGATCTGGGGGTTTTCTTGTTTACCCGCTCTCGGCGGGTGAGTCCCTGTAGCTCAGCTGGATAGAGCAAGAGCCTTCTAATCTCTAGGTCGCGAGTTCGAATCTCGCCGGGGGCACCGAAGCGGCTCGACCGCGGCGTGCGTTGCGCTGCTGTGCTCAGGTGACGCTGCATCGCCGCGCGCGGATGCCAGGCCCATGACTCGCTCATGACGCCCCTGCTCCGCGTGCTGAGCCGCCCGCCTCCGCCACATCGGGGTCGTGGGCCCCGCATCACCTCCTCGCGACGCGAATCACGTCACATCACCATGCCCTCATACCACCCCAATGCACTCTCAGGCTCCTCCATGCTTTAGGTTTGCCTTACCTAAACGTTTGGCTGTGAGGAGTGCGTGGTGTTCGGCAACTATCTGGTCGGGCTTCGAGAGGGGCTGGAGGCGTCGCTCGTCGTCGTCATCCTCGTGGCCTACCTGGTGAAGTCGGGTCGGCGCCACCTGCTCGGGCGCATCTGGCTCGGCGTCGCCGCCGCCATCGCGATCTCCCTCGCCTTCGGCGCCGCCCTCACGTACGGCCCCCGCGGCCTGACGTTCGAGGCCCAGGAGGCGATCGGTGGCACGCTGTCCATCGTCGCCGTCGGCTTCGTCACCTGGATGATCTTCTGGATGGCACGCTCCGCCCGCAGCCTGTCGGGCGATCTGAAGAGCCACGTCGACCGCGCCGCGGACGCCTCGCGCGCCTCCCTCGTCGTCGTGGCGATGCTCGCCGTCGGCCGTGAGGGCCTCGAGACCGCCCTGTTCCTGTGGGCAGCCACGCAGGCTGCGAGCTCGGGGGAGGGCTCGTCGAGCGCGCCGCTCATCGGCGCCGGGCTCGGCCTGTTGACGGCCGTCGTCATCGCCTGCCTCCTCTACCGCGGTGCGCTGTCGCTCAACCTGTCGAAGTTCTTCACCTGGACCGGCGGCTTCCTCATCTTCGTCGCGGCCGGCGTCCTCGCGTACGGCGTGCACGACCTGCAGGAGAGCGGTGTGCTGCCGGGCCTCAACTCCCTCGCGTTCGACGTCAGCGCACAGATCCCGCCGTCGTCGTGGATCGGCACGCTGCTCAAGGGGACGTTCAACTTCTCACCGGCGACGACGTGGTTCGAGCTCGCCGTCTGGGTTGCCTACATCGCGATCGTCCTGCCGATGTTCATCGTGCGCGTGCGCGCACCCCACCCCCCGAAGGCCTCGGGCTCCGCCGTGGCCACGAAGCAGAAGGCAACAGCATGATTCTCCCCACCCGCACCGCACGGGCATTCGCGTTCACCAGCATCGCCGGCTTGGCGCTCACCGGGTGCACGAGCAACTCGAAGGATTCCAAGGGCGACGGCAAGCTGACGGTCTCCTCCACGGCGAGCGAGTGCAAGGTCTCGGCCTCGGAGGCGCCCTCGGGCACCCTGTCGTTCAGCGTCAAGAACGACGGCGACAAGGTCACCGAGTTCTACCTGCTCGGTTCGGACCGCCTCCGCATCGTCGGCGAGGTCGAGAACATCGCACCGGGCCTGACGCGTGAACTCGTCGTCAAGGCCGCGCCGGGCACGTACTACACGGCCTGCAAGCCGGGCATGGTCGGCAAGGGCATCCAGTCGAAGTTCACCGTCACCGACTCGGGCGCCGACCTCACACCGACGGGGGCCGACAAGGCGCTCGTCGACGAGGCCGACAAGCAGTACCAGGCCTACGTCAAGGATCAGGCGACGCAGCTGAGCGCGCAGACGACGACGTTCGTCAACCTCTACAAGAGCGGCAAGGACGCCGAGGCGCGCGCCCTGTACGCGAAGGCGCGCCTGCACTGGGAGCGCGTCGAGCCCGTCGCCGAGTCGTTCGGTGACCTCGACCCCAAGATGGACCTGCGCGAGGCCGACCTCGAGAAGGGCCAGGAGTGGACCGGCTGGCACCGGATCGAGAAGGATCTGTGGCCGCCGAAGTCGGGCTACACCGCGATGAGCAAGACCGAGCGCAACAAGATCGCCGACCAGCTCCTCAGCGATACCAAGACGTTCGAGACGCGCACCAAGACGACGACGTTCACCGCCGACAAGATCGCCAACGGCGCGAAGTCCCTCATGGACGAGGTCGCCACGGGCAAGGTCACCGGCGAGGAGGAGATCTGGTCGCACACCGACCTCTACGACTTCCAGGGAAACGTCGACGGCGCACGCATCGCGTGGGAGAACCTGCGTCCGCTGCTCAAGAAGAAGGACGCGAAGCTCGACACGTCGATCGCGACGAAGTTCGCGGCGCTGCAGAAGCTGCTCGACAAGCACCGCGTCTCCGGTTCCGGGGACGACGCCGTCTTCGAGAGCTACGACAAGCTGTCGAAGGCCGAGGTCAAGGAACTCTCCGACGCGGTCAACGCGCTCAGCGAACCGCTGTCGAAGCTGACGGCGACCGTCACGTCCTGACACCGGCGTCGAGGCGCCCTACCCTGGGTGGGGCGCTTCGACGGTGGTTGTCACGACGATCGCAGCGACCGGATCCGCGTCAGGGCGGATCGACACGACGTGCAGAAGGATGGGTGAAGTGACGCAGCTGTCGCGCCGCGGGATGTTCGGTGTCGCAGGAGGCGGCGCAGCCGCAGGGCTGGCCGGATTCGCCGGGGGGTGGGGTGCCTCTCAGGCTTCCGCGAACCCGGCTCCCGACGCCTCGGCGCGCACCTACCCGTTCTTCGGCGCCCACCAGAGCGGCATCGTCACCCCGGCACAGGACCGGCTCTACTTCGCCGCGTTCGACGTCACCGCGAGCACCCGAGACGACCTCGAGACGCTCCTACGCGCCTGGAGTTCCGCCGCCGAACGCATGATGCGCGGGCTGCCGGCGTCGGACGAGGTGACGTCCTACGACGCCCCCCCGGCCGACACGGGTGAGGCCGACGGGCTCGGCGCGGCCGGCCTGACGATCACGTTCGGTTTCGGCCCCACCTTGTTCCGCACGAGCGACGGCAAGGATCGTTTCGGCCTGGCGAAGAAGCAGCCGAAGGAACTGCGCGAGCTGCCGCACTTCCCGGCCGACAAGCTCGACCCGCATCGAAGCGGCGGTGACCTCTGCGTCCAGGCCTGCGCCGACGACCCGCAGATCGCCGTCCACGCCATCCGCAACCTCACCCGCATCGCCTTCGGCCTCGCCGCGCTGCGCTGGGCGCAGCTCGGCTTCGGGCGCACCAGCTCGACGTCGACGGCGCAGGCGACGCCGCGCAACCTGTTCGGGTTCAAGGACGGCACGGCCAACATCAAGGCCGAGTCGCAGGACGTCGTCGACGAGCACGTGTGGGTCTCGAAGGGCGACGACGCCGCAGCCGACTGGATGGCCGGCGGCTCGTATCTCGTGGCGCGCCGCATCACGATGCACCTCGAGACGTGGGATCGCACCAGCCTGCGCGAGCAGGAGACCCTCATCGGCCGCGACCGCGTCGAAGGAGCGCCGTTGTCGGGCGGCAAGGAGTTCGACGAACCGCGCTTCGACGTCACCGGCCGCGAGAACAAGCCCCTCATCGCCAAGAACTCGCACGTCTTCCTCGCCCACCCGAAGAACAACAAGGGCGTCCAGATGCTGCGGCGCGGCTACAACTTCACCGACGGCAACGATGCGCTCGGTCGCCTCGACGCGGGTCTGTTCTTCCTCGCGTACGTGCGCCGCCCGTCGACGCAGTACATCCCGATGCAGATGCGCATGTCCCGCGAGGATGCCCTCATGGAATACCTGCAGCACACCGGATCCGGGCTGTTCGCCATTCCGCCGGGCGCGCGCGACGGTTCCTACGTCGGGCAGACGCTGCTCGAGGGCTGACGGCGCGGCGACGCTCGAAGCGCTACGACGCTCAAAGGCGACGACGCTCGGAGGTGTAGGAGCGCGCGGGATGGCGACGTGGTCGGCAGGGCATCAGGCGTCGATGCCACAGCGCCGTCATGGCATCCGGGAACGGTCGATGCGCCGAGCGAGTTGAGCCGCACGCGCGCACCGGCAAGACTGACAGGGTGAACGAACCCTTCAACGCCGCCCGGCTGCACGCAGCAGTCGGTGAGCTGCGCGCCGCCGTCGCGGCCAACGTCCTCCCGTTCGAGACGGCTGACGCGGCGGTCGCTCGGCGCTCGCAGCACGAGCTCGTCGCGCAACTCGACGACTACGTCATGCCCCGCCTCGAATCGCTCGACGCGCCGCTGCTCGCCGTCATCGGTGGATCGACGGGTGCGGGCAAGTCGACGCTCGTCAACTCGATCGTGCGCGAGCAGGTGACGCGCTCGGGTGTCCTGCGCCCGACGACGCGCGCGTCGGTTCTCATCCACCACCCGAGCGACACGCACTGGTTCATCGACGAGCGGGTGCTGCCCGGCCTGTCACGCCTGACCGGCAGTGCGACGCAGGGTGACGACCCGTCGTCGCTGCGGCTCGTCGCGTCGGCGTCCGTGCCGCGCGGGCTGGCGCTGCTCGACGCTCCCGACATCGACTCCGTCGTCTCCGCGAACCGCGACCTGGCCCGACAGCTGCTGTCGGCCGCCGACCTGTGGCTGTTCGTCACGACCGCGGTGCGCTACGCCGACGCGGTGCCGTGGGAGATGCTCGAGCAGGCCACGGAGCGCGGGACGTCCGTCGCCGTCGTCCTCGACCGGGTGCCGCGCGAGGCGATCGACGAGGTGCAGGCCGACCTCGCGCGCATGCTCGCCGCGCAGGGGCTGGGCCGTGCGCCGGTGTTCGCGGTCGCCGAATCGCCGCTCGACGACTTCGGCATGCTGCCGCAGGCCGAAGTCGCGCGCATCACCGAGTGGCTCAACTCGCTCGCGAGTGACGCGATGTCGCGGCAGGCCGTCATCCGCCGCACCCTCGACGGCGCCCTCGACTCGCTGGCGCCGCGCGCACGGGCGAGCGTCGCGGCGGCGCGGGCCCAGGAGGACGCCCACGCCCGGCTGAGTGACGTGGCCCACGAGGCCTATCGCGAGCACCTGCAGGAGGTGGCCGAAGGTCTTGAGGACGGCACGCTGCTGCGCGGCGAGGTGCTCGCGCGGTGGCAGGAGTTCGTCGGCACGGGTGAGCTGTTCAAGCAGTTCGAGGCCGGCGTCAGCCGCCTGCGCGACCGCGTCTCCGCTCTGTTCACCGCGCGGACGGAGAAGGCCGCACCCGCGAGGGATCTGGGGGAGGCGCTGCAGTCCGGGGTGGCGCAGCTGGTCACCTCACACGCTGAATCGGCAGCTCTCGACGCCGGCCGCGGTTGGCGCCTCGACGACGCGGGCAAACCGCTCGTGGCGCGTCACCCCGAGCTGACCTCAGCCAGTCCGCAGGTGGCCGACCACATCGAGCGGCTCGTGCGCGACTGGCAGGGCGACGTGCTCGAGCTCGTCCGCTCCGAAGCCGGTGAGAAGCGCTCGACGGCGCGTTTTCTCGCGTTCGGCGTCAACGGCATCGCCGTGCTGCTCATGATCGTGACGTTCGCCTCGACCGGCGGCCTGACGGGCGCTGAGGTCGGCATCTCCGCCGGCTCGTCCGTGCTCGCGCAGCGCCTGCTCGAGGCGATCTTCGGCGACCAGGCCGTCCGCTCGCTCGCCAAGGCGGCCCGCGGTCTGCTCATCGAGCGCGTCGAGGCGCTCTTCGCCGCCGAGGAACGTCGCTACCACGCTGCGCTCGGTGAGGTGGCTTTGCCGAAGCAGGCGGCGGCTCGCATCGAGACGGCGCTCACCCACGTCGAGGAGGCGCGATGAGCTGGAAGCCGTTCGGACGCGAGCGGCGCGAACGCGCCGAGGTCGTCGCCCCCATCACGCGCGAGGAGGTCGACGGCCGCGCCGCTGCGCTGCAACGCGCGCTGACGCTCGGTGGGCCCGCCTTGCCCGCGGACGATGTCGCCGTCGCCCGCAAGCTGCTGGCGCGTGTCGCCGAGCGCTCACGGATCGGCGGTGACCACACCGTCGTCGCGCTCGCCGGGGCGACCGGCTCCGGCAAGTCGAGCCTGTTCAACGCGCTCGTCGGTGAGCCCGTCTCGCGGGTGGGCGCGCGCCGCCCGACGACGTCACGGGCCGCCGCGGCGGTCTGGGGTAAGAGCGTTCCGAGCGAGTTGCTCGACTGGCTCGACGTGCCTTCACGCCATCAGGTGCAGGCCGCGATGCCACGTCATGCCGAGCTCGACGGCCTCGTCCTGCTCGACCTTCCCGACTTCGACTCCCGTGTGCGTGAGCACCGTGCGGAGGCCGATCGCGTGCTCGAGCTGTGCGATCTGTTCGTGTGGGTCACCGACCCGCAGAAGTACGCCGACGCGGTGCTTCACGAGCAGTACGTCCGCCAGCTCGCGGTCGCGAAGGCGACGTCGATCGTCGTGCTCAACCAGGCCGATCGGTTGACGCCGGAGGGGGCCGACAGCTGCCTCGCCGACCTGAGTCGCCTCCTCGTCGAGGACGGGCTGACGGACGCGCTCGTGCTGCCCACCTCGACGGTCGTCGACGGCGGTGTGACGACCCTCGTGGACGCTCTCGCGGACGTCGTGCAGGCCAAGAATGCCGCCGATCGGCGCCTCGCGGGCGATCTGCGGCATCAGGCCCAGCGGCTCAGCTCGCACGTCGGAGCGGTGCGCGAGCATCGCACGAGTGGGACGAACGCCGAGCTCGTCTCCGCCCTCGCGCAGTCGGCCGGTGTGGGGGTGGTGCTCGACGCCGTCGAGCGCGACTACCGCACAGAGGCGGCACGGCGCACCGGATGGCCGTTCACGCGATGGTCGCAGAAGCTCAAGGCGCGGCCGCTCGCGCGGCTCGGGCTCGACAAGCAGGTGTCCGACGGTATGAGCCGCGGTGATCGGCGCGTCGTGCTCGGCAAGTCGTCGCTGCCTCCCGCGACGCCGGCCGCGCGCGCTGCGGTCGACCTCGCGACGAGGCGTCTCGGGGAGAAGGCTGCGGACGGACTGCCGGACCCCTGGGCAGACGAGGTGCGCAGCGCCGCGACGGGGCGTGACGGCGCCATGGCCGACGCGCTCGACCAGGCCGTGCTGCGCACGCCGTTGCGCGGACGCTTCCCGGGTTGGTGGGCCGCGGCGTCGGCGCTGCAGTGGGCCTTCGCCGGTGTCGCGCTGGCCGGGGCCGCGTGGTTGATCGTGCTCGCGTTGCTCGGCACGATGCAGATCCACGTGGGCGTCCCGACGATGGCGGGTGATTGGCTGCCCATCCCGCTCGTCATGCTCGCCGGCGGGTTGCTCGCGGGGTTGTTGCTCACGGTCCTCACGCGGACCCTCGCTCGGACGGGAGCCCGACGCGCACGTCAGGATGCGCAGGAGCGCCTCGACGAGGCCATCGCGCAGGTGGCGTCGGAGCGCATCATCGCGCCCGTCGAGGCGGTCGTGAGGCGCCACGACGACACGGCACGGGCGCTCGCGGAGGCGTCTGCCTGAGCCGCGGGCGATGGTTGCGGTGCTGGTGGGTGGGGGCTCTGCGGACGGTACGGCCGTGGGTCAGGCGCGGGGGTGACGTGGTTCGGCTCCGGGCTGGGGATGGTGACGCTGCGTCGCGGCCGTCCCCAGGGGAGCCGTGCCAGCTGTGAATCTGCCCTCCCAGGCAGCGCACGGGAGGGCCTATCCACAGCATCGGTGACGGTGGGACGCGCGGGGCGGACGAACCTGCCTAGCGTCGGGATCACGACCGGCCGAGGTGGCCGGCGCGATGCCTGACGCGGCCGCGGCCGCAGTGGAGGAACCACCATGAACGAGGTAGCGATCGACATCAGCGGCACCGTCGTCACCGACCCGGTGCTGCGCCAGACGAAGACAGGGGATGCGTTCCTCACGTTCCGGATGGCGGTCAACGAACGCCGCTGGAACGCGCAGGAGAACACGTGGAGCGACGGTGCGTCGCAGTTCTTCAGCGTGACGGCGTTCCGCACGCTCGCGGGCAACGCTTATCACTCGCTCGCGAAGGGTCAGCACGTCATGGTCTCGGGTCGGCTGCGGCTCAGTCAGTACGTCGCGCAGGACGGCTCGCAGCGCATGAGCGTGCAGATCGACGCGCACGACATCGGCGCCTCCCACAAGTTCGGGCAGACGTCGTTCACGAAGTGCTCCGACCCCGTCATCCCGAGCTCCGACCGCCTCGCCGACGACATCGTCACGGAGGTGACGCGCACGGTGGAGAACGAGCAGTTCGGCCGCAGCGAACCCGCGTCCGACGAGGAAGCCACCGAGGGGCGCCGCGCGCTCGTCGACGCCTGAGACGGCGAGGCCGGCCGGGCGGTGAGCACGTCACCGCCCGGCCGGGCGGACGTCGGGCCCCGCACGCGCCGCGGAAAGTCGCGTCGAACGGCTTGCAACCGATAGCCTCGGGCGCATGGCTGAGTTCATCTACACCATGACCAAGGCGCGCAAGGCCGTTGGCGACAAGGTGATCCTCGACGACGTGTCGATGTCGTTCTACCCCGGCGCCAAGATCGGCGTCGTCGGACCCAACGGCGCCGGCAAGTCCACCATCCTCAAGATCATGGCGGGGCTCGACCAGCCCAGCAACGGCGAGGCACGCCTGTCCCCGGGCTACAGCGTCGGCATCCTGCTGCAGGAGCCACCGCTCAACGAGGAGAAGGACGTGCGCGGCAACGTCGAGGAAGGCCTCGGCCAGATCAAGGTCGACCTCGACCGGTTCAACGAGATCTCCGCCGAGATGGGCGAACCCGACGCCGACTTCGACGCCCTCATGGAGGAGATGGGCAAGCTCCAGGAGAAGATCGACGCGGCCGATGCGTGGGACATCGACTCCCAGCTCGAGCAGGCCATGGACGCCCTGCGCTGCCCGCCCGGTGACGCCGATGTCTCCGTCCTCTCCGGTGGTGAGAAGCGCCGCGTCGCGTTGTGCAAGCTGCTGCTGCAGAAGCCCGACCTGCTCCTGCTCGACGAGCCCACCAACCACCTCGACGCCGAATCCGTCCTCTGGCTCGAACAGCACCTTGCGAGCTACCCGGGCGCTGTCCTCGCCGTCACCCACGACAGGTACTTCCTCGACAACATCGCCGGCTGGATCTGCGAGGTCGACCGCGGTCGTCTCTACCCGTACGAAGGCAACTACTCGACGTACCTCGAGAAGAAGCAGGAGCGCCTCACCGTCCAGGGCAAGAAGGACGCGAAGCTTGCCAAGCGCCTCAAGGAAGAACTCGAGTGGGTCCGCTCCAACGCCAAGGCCCGCCAGACGAAGTCGAAGGCACGCCTCGCGCGCTACGAGGAGATGGCCGCCGAAGCCGAGCGCACCCGCAAGCTCGACTTCGAGGAGATCCAGATCCCGCCGGGCCCGCGCCTCGGCGCGCAGGTCATCGAGGTCAACGACCTGAAGAAGGGCTTCGGCGACCGCGTCCTCATCGACGGGCTGTCGTTCACGCTGCCGCGCAACGGCATCGTCGGCGTCATCGGCCCCAACGGCGTCGGCAAGACGACCCTGTTCAAGACGATCGTCGGCTTCGAAGAGCCAGACGCCGGCACCGTGAAGATCGGTGAGACGGTCAACATCAGCTACGTCGACCAGAACCGCGCCGGCATCGACCCCGAATCGACTCTGTTCGAGGTCGTCTCCGAAGGAAACGACCACATCCAGGTCGGCCAGGTCGAGATCCCCGCACGCGCCTACGTCTCGCAGTTCGGGTTCAAGGGCCCCGACCAGCAGAAGAAGGCCGGCGTCCTGTCCGGCGGTGAACGCAACCGCCTCAACCTCGCCCTCACCCTGAAGCAGGGCGGCAACCTGCTGCTGCTCGACGAACCGACCAACGACCTCGACGTCGAAACCCTCGGATCCCTCGAGAACGCGCTGCTCAGCTTCCCCGGCTGCGCTGTCGTCATCAGCCACGACCGCTGGTTCCTCGACCGCGTCGCGACGCACATCCTCGCCTACGAAGGCACCGACGAGAACCCCGCCGCGTGGTACTGGTTCGAAGGAAACTTCGACGCCTACGAGAAGAACAAGATCGAACGCCTCGGCGCCGAAGCAGCACGCCCCCACCGCGTCACACACCGCCGGCTCACCCGCGACTGAGGATCAAGCGCG
>NZ_JAGEKQ010000043.1:0-8143 GCF_017565385.1 Dermacoccus sp. NHGro5
TACCGAACCGAACCACCCCTGGATCGCTCGGCTGGACGATCTCGGCGCGTGATGTCGTACGGCTCGCGGTGACCTTGCCCGAGATCGCGTCGGGAACGACGCGATCTCGGGCAAGGTCATCACGTTCAGCCGTGCACCGCGGGCGCTTGGCCCTGACGTCGCGCCACCACGCGGTGCACACCCTCGAGCGCGGCGACGCCAGCGAGCGCGCAGGCAGCCGCGATCGCCATCCTCGACAGGTTCGTCGGGTCGAGCGAGAACCAGCGACGGGTGAACGGCAGCAGGAACATCGGGACGTAGGCGAGGAAGCACGCCGTCACGAGCGCGAGACGCAGGCGGTCGAGCGGACGCGCGACGATGACGAGCACCCACCAGCTGCACGCGATGAGCGTCGTGAGCGTCGCCGTCGCGATCTGGGTGTGCCCGGCGCCGAACCCTGCGTCGGTGACGGCGTCCGCACCGCCGCCCTGGCCGTGGCGCACGAGCAGGTAGCACGCGAGCGTGACGGCGGCGATGACGAGCCCCGACGGAATCGCGAACCGCATGACGCGCGGCACGAATCCGCTGCGCGCTCGTTCGCTGTTGGGCAGCAGTGACAGCACGAACGAAGGAACGCCGATCGTGAACCAGGCGGCGATCGTCAGGTGGATCGGCTCGAACGGGTACGCGAGCGAGGGCGTGTGGAACAGGTGCGCCCCGAGCCCGAGCAGGCCGATGACGAGGGCGAGCGTCACCGCGTAGATCGTCTTCGTGAGGAACAGGTGAGCGACGCGTTCGATGTTGCCGATGACGCGGCGGCCCTCGGCGACGACGTGCGGCAGCGTCGCGAACTTGTTGTCGAGCAGGACGATCTGGGCGACGGCGCGTGTCGCGTCGCTGCCGGAGCCCATGGCGACGCCGACGTCCGCGTCCTTGAGGGCGAGGACGTCGTTGACGCCGTCACCGGTCATCGCGACGATGTGGTCGCGGCTGTGCAGCGCCCGCACCATCGCGCGCTTGCCGTCGGGCTTGACGCGCCCGAACACGACGCCCTTGTCGAGCGCGTCGGCGAGTTCGGCTGTGTCCGTGGGCAACTTGCGTGCGTCGAGCGCCTGGTCGGCCTCGCCGAGGCCGAGGGATTCGGCGACGGCGCCGACGCTGCGCGCGTTGTCGCCGGAGATGACCTTCACCTCGACGCCCTGGTCGTGGAAGTACTCGAGCGTCTTCGCGGCGTCGGGGCGCACCTTCTGCGCGAGCACGACGAGGGCGCGCGGCGTCAGCTCGCCGGGCGCGCCGTCGGCGTCGACGCGCGTCTCCGCCTCGGCGAGCAGCAGCACGCGAGCGCCGCTCGCGCCGACCTCCGTTGCGCGCTCACCGTCGGCGCTGTCGGGGTCGAGCAGGATGTCGGCGGCGCCCATGACCCAGTTGCCGTGCCCGGCGAACGAGACGCCCGACCACTTCGTCGCGGAACTGAACGGCGCCCGCGCCTCGACGCCCCAACCCGGCGCATCGCCGAACGCGTCCTTGACGGCGAGCATCGTCGCGTTCGGGTGCTCGTCGGCGTGCGCGAGGGCGGCGAGTGCCTCCTTCGCACTGCCCTCGTCGGTGTCACCGAGCGGTTCGACGCGTTCGAGCGTCATACCCGGCTCCGTAAGGGTGCCCGTCTTGTCGGCGCAGACGACATCGACGCGCGCGAGGCCCTCGATCGCTGGCAGCTCGTTGACGAGGCACTGACGGCGCCCGAGGCGGATGACGCCGACGGCGAACGCGACGGACGTCAGCAGCACGAGGCCCTCGGGCACCATCGGGGTCAGTGCGGCCACCATGCCGAGGACGGCCTGCTTCCAGTCGTCGCGCGCGAGCAGCAGCTGGTTGACGATCGTGATGAGGCCGGCGGGGATGAGCAGGTAGGTGATGACCTTGAGGATGCTGTCGATGCCGCTGCGCAGTTCGGAGCGCACGAGCGTGAATTCGCCGGCGTCGGCCGTGAGCTTGGCGGCGTACGAATCTCCGCCGACGGCGGTGGCGCGCATCAGCCCCGAGCCCGCGACGACGAAGCTGCCGGAGCGCAGGTCGTCGTCGCTGCGCTTGTCGATCGGGTCTGATTCGCCCGTCAGCAGTGACTCGTCGACGTCGAGGTGGTCGGCGCGCACGACGACACCGTCGACGGCGATCTGCGAACCGGACGACAGCTCGACGATGTCACCGGTGACGATGTCCGTCGTCGGGATCTTCTTCGCCTCGCCGTCGCGCCGTACCGTCACCTCGGCCGTGTTGACGATGCTGAGCTGCTTCAGCGTGTGACGGGCGCGCAGCTCCTGCGCGATGCCGACGATGCTGTTGATGACGATGGCGAGCCCGAACAGCGCGTTGCGCAGCGAGCCCGTCGCGACGACGAGGGCCACGAGGATCGCGAAGATCGCGTTGATGCGTGTGAACAGGTTCGCTCGAACGATCTGCCACGTCGAGCGCATGCTGTCGTCAGGGGCGTGGTTGACCTCCCCACGACGCGTCAGTTCCTCCACCTCGGCCGTGCTCAGGCCCGCCTCGTGCTGTTCCCGCTCTCCCATCGACCCATTGTCTCGTGACGGCCTCCCCCGCGTGGCGCGAGGGCCGGGCCGAGACTCAGGGTGGCGGGTCACTCACAGGTAGGCGGGCAGCCGCGCGCCTACCCGTGAGTACCCGCCATCATGGGCTGCGATCAGATCTTCGACGCGCGATACCCCGCCTTGATCGCGGCAGCCGGCGTCGAGAAGCACATCTCGGGTTGCGTCTTGGCGTAGAAGCGCTGGCCGGGCCTGTGGAAGATGTGGCTCGACGCATTGCCCTTGATCGGCGCCCAACTGGGGCAGTTGACGCTGCCCTTCGGCATGACGATGGCGCTGCCGCGCGATGGCGCGGGGGCCGTGACCTTGACGTAGACACGCGTCGATGTCGAGGCCTTGTTCGTCGACGTCGCCTTGAGCTGAACACTCCAGTATCCGCTCGCCTGCGGGGCCATCGACGTCGCGAAGTTGCCGCGCGCATCGGCCTTCAGCGTGCGCTGCGCGGTGTTCGGGGCAGAACCGTCAGCGTCGAAGAACACGACGACAGACGCACCCGGCGTCGCCGTCCAGGTCTTCGCCAGCTTCTGCGCCTGGCCCTTGAGCGTGATGCTCGAGCCCTTCTTGACCGTCGTCGGTGTCACGGCAAGGTTCGCGACGCGCGTCGTGACGGTCGCCGCGGCCAGGGCGGGCGTGGCGGTGAAGGCGGTGGCGGCGGCGAGCGTCGTCGCGCCGGCCAGGGCGAGGGCACGGTTCATCTGGGCGTTTCCTTCGAGGTGGGAGGGGTGACGGCGGTCGGCACGTCACCCGCCGATCCTAGAGGTCATTGCGCTTTCAAGTTCTTGCTTTGCCCGAATCTCGCCGCTGGGCCGCCTGCCTCGTCGAACGGGGGCTGATTTCGTGGACACTGGCGACGGGCCACGTCGTCTGCCGGTCAGCGCCCCATGTAGGTGCTGAGCCACGCGAACGCATCGGGCATGACGCGCTGGTACGTGCCGAAGTTGTGGCCGCCGCCGTCGACGACCTCGAACTTCGTCGTGAGGGGTGCCCGCGCAATCGCCATGAACGCGCGGGTGTTCTCGATGCCCTCGTCACCACCTTCGGCCTGGCCCATCGTCGCGAAGATCGCGCTGTGGGGAATCGGCAGGTGCTGGCGTCGCCACGTCAGGTCGTTCTCCTGTCGCAGCTTCTCCTGCCCACCGAACAACGAACCCGTCATCTCGTCCTCGTGCGGGCTGAAGTATCCGGACAGGCTTGCGGCGGCCGAGAACTGCTCGGCATACATCAGCGCGAGTTTCGCCGCACTGCAAGCAGGTCGACCTCTCTCTCAAACCCCATCGTTGTCGGCACGTTCTGAGACGATCCGTTCGAGAGCGGTTTCGAGAGCCAACACCCGCGTCGTGAGGTCGGCGGCAGGCGCTCGGGGTGGGCCTCTCGAGACCGATCATGGCGGAGAGTCGTGGCGCTGAACTTCTTGCCGGGTGCGAAGGTCACGGACCTGCGGGAGCTGGAGTCGAAGCGGACGTGCATCAAGGGCTCCGCGACGCGTACCGCTGAGGACATCGAGACGAGCCAGTCGTTCAACATGAGCGAGGTCAAGGCGATCGCCTCGGACAACCCCCTCATCCTGGAGAAAGCCCAGGCCGACCAAGACCTGTCGGTCCTGGAGAGCCTGGCGACCGCGCACCGGCGATCACAGACCCAGACCCGTCAGGCGGTTGACGCGGCGAATACCGCGATCAGTAGCTATTCGCGACGCATCCCGGCGCTGAATGACGCGATCGTGGACCGTACCGAGACGAAGGGTGACGCGTTCCGCGCCACCGTCGCGGGCCAGGTCTTCACCGAGCGCGTCGAAGCTGCCAACGCCATCCGTGAGCACCTCGGCGCAGCCGCGTCACGCGCCCGCGTCACGCGAGAACCTGTCACGCTCGAGGCCCTGGTGACGCTGGGCGGGCACCGGTTCGACGTGGTCGTCGACTCCAGCCTGGGTGTCACGAAGGCGAACCTCCAGATGCAGGCAGCCCCCGACGACGTCTTCGTGCGTGACGACGCGTTCGCGCTCATGGGACTACCCGGGTCGCACGGCGTCGTCACCAAGATGGAAAACGCTCTCGCCGGCATGGAAGGAGCACTGACGAGGGCGGAGCAGCGACTCGACGCAGCACAGCGCGACAAGGTGACGGCCGAGGCGAACCTTGGGCAGCCCTTCGCCCGTGAAGCCGAACTGCAGGCCGTGCGTCACAAGGTCGCCGAACTCGAGCGAGTGATGCGCGGCCAGGACTCGGACGAAGAGCAGGGAGAACCGCAAGAAGAGGTCACCACACCGGTCGCCCCGCAGGCTCAGGCCACCGAGACCGCGGCGGCGACCAGGGGCCATCAGGATGAGGATGAATCGGCGCTGTGGGAGCAGGCGTGGGATGAGTGGGAGACCGACTCAGCTTCGCCGTCCCCGCCTCGCACCCAGCAGCAGATCAACGCCGAGGGTAGCCCGAGAGTGCGTGATGCGCTGGCAGCGCGCCATCAGCGCCACAGCGACTACGGCGACTCTCCTTCCGGACTCTCTCACCAGGGTCCTCAGATGAGCTAGCAGGACGACGGGGGTGGTGAGTCCAATGGACTCACCACCCCCGCTCCGTGGGCGCCCGGAGTGACACCCTCGCTCACACCCCCTTGGTGAGCGGCTTCCCGCCTGCGCAGGACGTCGCGACCTGCCTGATAAGCCGTTGTCGGCGCCACGTGCCACGATGGAACGATGGCTGGCGGGATGAATCGCAAGGACGGGCACGTCGCACCGATCGGGGTACGCGCCGGCATCCCCGAAGACCCCGACGACCGCCCGTGGGAGCTTCCTCGTGGGGTCGCACCGCGTGATGGGCACGTCGAGTTGTATGTCGACGGCGAGTGGGTGCAAGCCCTGCTCATCGAGCAACGTGTCGAAGGTTCACTATGGCACTGCCGCGTCGTGTGGGCAGAGCGCGGCGTCGAGACGCGGGTACGTAACAAGTGGGTTATCCCCGCGCGCATACGGCCGCGCACGGGTCCCACCCCGAGCCCGCAACAACGCGACGAAGCTCCACACCCCCCAACCCCATAGATTCCCCGGAATTCCGGGGTTGTCGGTGTGCACGACTAGGTTCTCACCAAGGAAGGAGGCACCCCATGACCACTCGTGAAATCTTGCGCGCATACCGCGTCCCCCTGGACCCGACCGACGCACAGACCGCAGCACTGGCCTCTCATGCGGGCGCCTCCCGCGCCGCTTTCAACTGGGCCCTCGGCGCCAAGGTGCACGCCCACCGCATGTGGAGCGCGTGCGTCGCCGATCTGACCTACACCCGCTACGGCCACCTCGACGCAGATCAGGCCCTCGCCGCCGCGAAGAAAGACGCCTCGCGCTACTACCGCATCCCCACATCCCAAACCAACGAGAAGGCGTTCGACCGCGACCCGGACTACGCCTGGCGCACCGAGGTCAACCGCCGCAGCTGGGTCTCGGGGATGCGCCAAGCCGACACGGCGTGGCAGAACTGGCTCGACTCCCTGACAGGTCGACGCGCCGGGCGGCGCGTCGGCTACCCCCGCTTCAAGTCCAAGGGGCGCTGCCGCGACAGCTTCACCCTGGCCCACGACGTGAAGCGTCCCAGCATCCGCCCGGACGGCTACCGCCGACTGACGCTGCCGAAGAAGATCTCCGTCACCGGCTCCATCCGGCTCAAGGGCAACATCCGCCACCTCGCCCGGCGTATCCGTCGCGGCGTCGCACGCATCCAGTCAGCCACGATCTCCCGCGCGGGCAACGGCTGGTCAGTGAGCATCCTCGCGCTGGAAACACTCGACATCCCCGACCACCCCACCCCGCGCCAGCGAGCCGCAGGCGCGGTCGGGGTCGACGTGGGTGTGCACCACCTGATGGCTTTCAGCGACGCCACCATCATCGACAACCCGCGCCACCTGCGGGCGGCGCAGAAGCGGCTCACCCGCGCCCAGCGCGCCCTGTCGCGCAGCAAGTGGCGCCTACCCAACGGCGACCTCATCGACGCCCCCAAGCGTGGCCAACGTGTCACACCCACGACGGGCCGCATCAAGGCTCGAGCCCGTCTCGCGCGAGAGCACGCCGCCGTCGCCCAGCACCGCGCGAGCACCCTGCACGCCATCACCAAGCAGCTCGCGACCTCGCACGCCGTCGTCGCGGTCGAAGACCTCAACGTCGCCGGCATGACGCGCAGCGCACGAGGCACCATCGACAAGCCTGGCCGCAACGTCGCCGCGAAAGCGGGCCTCAACCGTTCCATCCTCGACGCGAGCTTCGCCGAGATGCGGCGACAACTCACCTACAAGACTTCGTGGTACCGATCGCGGCTCCTGCCCTCAGGGCGCTTCGTTCCCACGAGCAGGACGTGTTCGACGTGCGGGGCAGAGAAAGCCAATCTGCCCCTGTCGGAACGCGTGTACCACTGCGAGAACTGCGCCACGGTGCTTGACCGTGACGTCAACGCGGCGAAGAACGTCCTTCGCACCGCTCTCGCATCCCACGACGCCCCCGGCATGGAGGAGTCGCAAAACGCCCGTGGAGTGCGTATCGAGACATCTGTCGCGCTGCGTTCTGCGAAGCGGGAAGACCCACCGCGAGGTGGGCCACCCCGGCCGAGTAATCGCGTCCGGTCATCTCCCCCCGACGGGAAAGCGAAAGTGAAGGCAAACGCTTCTCCCACCAACTAAAAAGCGCGGAAACACAGCACCCCGCAAGGGTCGGCCCCGCGCACGCGGAGATGAGCCCATGCACCTTCACATCGACGACGGCCCCTGGTCGTCGGCCCCGCGCACGCGGAGATGAGCCCCCACGGGATCAACGCCATGAGCGCGAGTCCACGTCGGCCCCACGCACGCGGAGATGAGCCCCGGGGTCACCGCCCGCTGTGGCTGGGGTGATCGTCGGCCCCGCGCACGGGGAGATGAGCCCGCCGGCACCGAGTTCGGCATCCTCATCGTCAAGTCGGCCCCGCGCACGCGGAGATGAGCCCTGACCCGCAACACGCTGATGAAGTGGGCGAAAGTCGGCCCCGCGCACGCGGAGATGAGCCCGGTTCGTGTGGCCACGGGTTCACCCTCCGCAGATCGGCCCCATACACGCAGAGACGAGCCCGAACTCGGTTGAGGTGACGCGCCATGCGGCGTGTCGGCCCCGTGCACTCGGAGATAAGCCCCGGCTCGCTGCCACACGTCCACGTCATCATCAGTTGGCTCCACGCACGCGGAGTGCAAAACGCATCATCTGGAGACGGTTTTGGCGCCCTGAGTTTGGCCAAGGGTTTTGCACACCTCTGAGAGACGCTGGGGTTCGCATCTGAGCACCCTGCTGCTCGGTGTGCAGAGATGAAGCGTCCCGGGTGTGATGCCGCTTCCTTTCGAGTTCGAGAGGATGTTGTTCATGCCGAAGAAGTTCGATCCCGAGGTGAAGGACCGCGCGGTGCGGATGGTCCTGGACCGCGTCGAGGAAGCCGGGTCCGTCACCAAGGCCGTCGCGTTGGTGTCACCGAAGGTCGACGTGGGCCGTGAAACCTTGCGCCGCTGGGTCTCGCAACACCGCGTCGACGCCGGCCTGAAGGACGGGCCGACCA
>NZ_JAGEKQ010000044.1:0-33249 GCF_017565385.1 Dermacoccus sp. NHGro5
CGGCGGGGCCGCGCGCGCGACGCTGCCGGCCGTCGCCGGGAACTGCTGGTAAGGTTTCGTCTGGCGCTCCAGGAGCGCATGCCCCCTTAGCTCAGGGGATAGAGCACCGCCCTCCGGAGGCGGGAGCGCAGGTTCGAATCCTGCAGGGGGCACAAGACGAACGGAGGCCCGATCCGGCCGCGCGAAGCGCGGCCGGATCGGGCCTCCGTTCGTCTTGTATCAAGCTCGAAGGATTCGGGAGGACGACGAGCGTAGCGAGGAGGACGGGTCCTGCAGGGGGCGTTGTCGCAGCCTGCGATCAAGCCGGCGTGGCATACCCTGGCCCGGTGATGTCGGCAGATCCTTGGGTAGCGCTGGATCGCGACGTCGGGGTGTCCGTCGCCTTTTCCGTGGATGCCGACGGGCGGGTCGTCACCCCCGCGCCGCGTGTCGCGGCGTCGCGTGAGCGCTCCGCCACCGATCAAGATGACTTGGGCCGGGCTCAGCGGATCCCCGCACTCATCACCGCGCACCTGGGGCTGTCGGCCGTGGCTCGACCCCCTGGTGACGTCGAGGTCGACCTGTCGTCGGACGGGTGGCTCGGTCGCTGCGGGGCCGAGACGGGCATCATCGCAGGAGGGGCCACAGACGTCCGCCGAGCCCGCCCGCCGCTGCGCTCCTTCGGCCAGAGCCTCACCTGGGACGCCGTCGCACAGGACGTCGGCCTCGACGCGCTCGTGTGGGCGTCGCTGCTGAGTGCGTCCAAGACGCCACCGCTGACGTTGGGGCAGCGCCTCGATGACCTGTCGAGCCGCCGTGACGCGAACCCCCTCGCTCGTGCCCGCCGTGCCCAGGCAGCCGCGATGATACGGCTCGAGGCCGCGACCGAACTGCTCGACAGCGGCGCCCCTGACGCCGACACCCTCGACGTAGAGCCCCTGGCCTACGGAGACGGCGCCGACACCCCGGCCCGCGACGACCTCGCCGTCGGCGGTTCTGCCGCTCTCTTTCGTTCGCCGGACGGTGGGGACCACGTCACCCCCGCACCGTTGCGGGTGGCTGTTCTCCTCACCTCCCGGGCGTTTCACGACGCGGCGCGCACCGGCCGCACCCGTCCTGCGTTGCTCGCGATCGACGATCTGGCGGTGGCGATGCTGCGTCACGTCGAGGCTGCGCCCGTCACGCGGACGGATGTGCCCGCGCTGAGCGCGGCCCGTAGCATCGTGCGAGAAACCCTGGACGCTGCCTGCGTCGCAGCGCCCGTGCCGTACTGAACGCGTCGATCCTCGATGCGGCCGGCGGCGGTGGGCGTGCGATCGCTGCGGGTCCGATCCGCGCGCAGCGGGGGCTGCCGGGCCGTCTCGGCGCAGCGCCGTCCCCCTCGCGAGAAGGCAGCAAGGAGACCACGTGAGCGTCAGGTCGGCCGCCCCCACGGGCGCCCTCGAGCAGATCGTGTGGCCGCGCACCGCGCGCCGCCGTGATGACGGCGTCGTCGAGATCGCCGGCATCGGCCTCGACGAGATCGCCGAACGCTTCGGCACGCCGACGTACGTCATCGACGAGGCCGACGTCCGCAGCCGAGCCCGTGCCTACCGTGAGGCGTTCGCGCGTGCGTTCGCGGCCATCGGCACCCAGGCGGACGTGTACTACGCGGGCAAGGCGTTCCTGTCGTCGCACGTCGCGCAGTGGGTCACCGAGGAGGGGCTGCGCCTCGACGTCTGCTCGGGGGGTGAGCTCGCGATCGCGAAGAAGGCGGGCGTGCCGGGCGAGAACATCGGCATGCACGGCAACAACAAGGGCGTCGCCGAGATCGACGACGCCCTCGCGTACGGCGTCGGGCGCATCGTCGTCGACTCGTTCGAGGAGATCGACCGCGTCGCCGACGCCGCTGCGCGCCACCACATCACGGCGCCTGTCATGATCCGCGTCAAGCTCGGCGTCGAGGCGCACACTCACGAGTTCATCGCGACGGCGCACGAGGACCAGAAGTTCGGTTTCTCCGCCGCCGACGGCCAGATCGGTGACGCCGTCGCCCGCGTCCTCGCCCGCCCGGAGCTTCACCTACTCGGCTTCCACAGCCACATCGGCAGCCAGATCTTCGAGTCCGCCGGCTTCAAGGAGGCCGCGACGCGCCTCATTGCCCTGCAGTTGCAGGTCGCGAAGGAGCACGGCGTCGAACTGCCGGAGCTCGACCTCGGCGGCGGTTTCGGCATCGCCTACCTGCCCAGCGACGCACCGCTCGACCCCGCCGAGATGGCGACGCAGCTCGCCGGCATCGTGCGCGAGGCGTGCCAGAACGCCGACGTCCCGGTGCCGCGCGTCTCGATCGAGCCGGGCCGCAGCATCGTCGGCCCCGGCGGCGTGACGCTGTACCGCGTCGGTACGGTGAAGCTCGTTCAGGCGAGCGACGACCTCGTGCGCACGTACGTCAGCGTCGACGGTGGCATGAGCGACAACGCACGCCCCGCGCTCTACCAGGCCGACTATCACGCGGCGCTCGCGAACCGCGGCGGCAGCGACGAGCTGACGCCGACCCGCATCGTCGGCAAGCACTGTGAGAGCGGCGACGTCGTCGTGCGCGACATCGACTTCCCGTCCGACACCCGTGACGGCGACCTCGTCGTCGTCGCCGCGACCGGCGCCTACTGTCGTGCGCTGGCCTCGCAGTACAACCACGTCCCGCGCCCACCCGTCATCGCGGTCGCGGACGGCGACGCTCGCGTGCTGCTGCGCCGCGAGACGATCGACGACCTGCTCGCCCTCGAAGGGGAATGACATGACCACCACCGCATTCGCCATGCCGTCCGACTCGACGACCCCGCGCGAGCCGATCACGATCGCGCTGCTCGGCAGCGGCGTCGTCGGCACGTCCGTCGCCCGCGAGCTGACCCAGAACGCCGCCGATTTCGAGGCCCGTATCGGTGCGCCGCTGCAGATCGTCGGCGTCGCGGTGCGCGACACGCGCAAGGACCGCTCGGAGACGGGCCTGCCGGCCGACGCCTTCACGACGGACGCGCAGGCGCTCGTCGACGGTGCCGACATCGTCGTCGAGCTCATGGGTGGTGACGAGCCCGCCAAGAGCCTCATCACGCGCGCCCTGAGCAACGGCTCGAGCGTCGTCACGGCCAACAAGGCCCTGCTCGGCAGCGATGGCCCGGAGCTGTACCAGCTCGCGATGGATCACGGCGTCGACCTGTCCTACGAGGCCGCCGTCGCGGGCGCCATCCCGCTCATCCGTCCGTTGCGCGAGTCGCTCGCGGGCGATGGGGTGACGAAGGTGCTCGGCATCGTCAACGGCACGACGAACTTCATCCTCGACAAGATGCACCGCACCGGCGCCGACCTGGAGGACGTGCTCGCCGAGGCGCAGGAGCTCGGTTACGCCGAGGCCGACCCGACGGCCGACGTCGAGGGCTACGACGCGCAGGCGAAGGCCGCCATCCTCGCCTCCCTCGCGTTCCACACGCGCGTGCGCACGAGTGACGTGCACGTCGAGGGCATCATGAACATCACGGCGGAGGACATCACCGCCGCGCGCCGCGCGGGCTGCGTCATCAAGCTGCTCGCGATCGCCGAGAAGGTCGAACGCGGCGAGGCAGACGGGGGAGCGGGCGTCAACGTCCGCGTCCACCCCGTCCTGCTGTCGCGCTCGCACCCGCTCGCGAGCGTGCATGAAGCATTCAACGCGGTCTTCGTCGAGACGAAGCTCGCCGGGGAGCTGATGTTCTACGGCCGCGGGGCGGGCGGCGACCCGACGGCGTCAGCCGTCCTCGGCGACATCGTCCAGGCCGCGCACCACCGCGTCACCGGCGGGCGCGGCTCGGGGGAATCGGCCTACGCCGACCTGCCGATCCTGCCGATCGGCGAATCCCTGACGCGTTACGTCGTTCGCGTCGAGGTCGCCGACGAACCGGGCGTCCTCGGGCGCGTGACGAGCGCGTTCGGCGAGCACGGCGTCTCCATCGAGAGCATGCGCCAGGGCGTGCGCCGCTCCGAGGATGGCCTCGCCTCCCTCACCTTCATGACCCACCAGGCGCCGGAGGCCGCGCTCGCGGCCACGGTCGACTCGATCAAGAAGCTCGCGGACGTCGACTGCGTCTCGTCCGTGCTTCGCGCAGAAGGAAACTGACATGGCTCACCTGTGGCGCGGCGTCATCACCGAGTACGCCGAACGACTTCCGATGCTCGACGGTGCTCCCGTCGTCACGCTCGGGGAGGGCGGCACTCCGCTCATCCCGGCGGAGAAGCTGAGCGAGCGGGTCGGTACGCGCGTGTTCGTCAAGTACGAGGGCCTCAACCCGACCGGTTCGTTCAAGGACCGCGGCATGACGACGGCGATGTCGATGGCCGCGAAGAACGGCGCGAAGGCCGTCATCTGTGCCTCGACGGGCAACACGTCCGCCTCCGCCGCGGCCTACGCGACGAAGGCCGGCATGACGTGCGCCGTCCTCGTGCCCGACGGCAAGATCGCGATGGGCAAGCTCAGCCAGGCCATCGCGCACGGCGCGCAGCTGCTGCAGGTCGACGGCAACTTCGACAACTGCCTCGACGTCGCGCGCAAGCTGGCCGAGAGCTACCCCGTAGAGCTCGTCAACTCCGTCAACCCGGCCCGCATCGAGGGCCAGAAGACGGCCAGCTTCGAGATCGTCGACGCGCTCGGCGACGCGCCCGACATCCATGTCCTGCCCGTCGGCAACGCCGGCAACATCACGGGTTATTGGAAGGGCTACCGCGAGTACGCGGCGCCGTTCACGACCGCCGACGGCCGCGAGCTCGCCGCCGTCGCGACGAAGACCCCGGCGATGTGGGGCTTCCAGGCCGAGGGCGCCGCGCCGCTCGTCGCGGGCCACCCGTTCGACGAGCCGGAGACGATCGCAACGGCCATCCGCATCGGCAACCCCGCATCGTGGAAGCAGGCCGAGCAGGCCCGCGACGACTCGGGCGGCGTCATCGACGCCGTCAGTGACGACGAGATCCTCGCCGCGCACCGCATCCTGTCGAGCGAGGAGGGCATCTTCGTCGAACCGGCGTCGGCCGCCTCGATCGCCGGGTTGCTCAAGATGAGCGACGCGGACCGCGTGCCCGCGGGCGCGACGATCGTCTGCACCGTCACCGGGCACGGCCTGAAGGATCCGCAGTGGGCCCTGCGAGGCGCCGACGGCGACGACATCCAGCCCGAGCGCGTCTCCGCCGACGCCTACTCCGTGGCGCGCGCGCTCGGCCTCGACGCCTGACGATGGCCCGTTCGCTCAGCGCCTCCCGCCTCCGGCCGAGCCGCACGCCTCAGGTCGGGTCGACGGCGCACGTTCGCGTGCCCGCGAGCACGGCGAACCTCGGGCCGGGTTTCGACTCGATCGGCATGGCCCTCGACGTCTGGGACGACGCGCGCGCCGAGGTGACGGACGGCGGCCTCGTCGTCGACGCGCGCGGCAGCGGCGCGGGTGAGGTGCCGCTCGACGGCTCGCACCTTGTCGTGCGCTCGATGGGGGCGGCATGGGAAGCGCTCGACGTCGCGCCGCCCGCAGGGCTGGAGCTGAGGTACACAGGCGCCGTGCCGCACTCGCGCGGCCTGGGCAGTTCGGCGACGGCGATCGTCGCGGGCGTCGCGCTCGCGACGGCGCTCGCCGGGCACGATCTCGACGACGCCGCGACGCTCGCGTTCGTCAATGACGTCGCCTCGAGCATCGAGGGCCACCCCGACAACGCGTCGGCCTCCGTCTACGGCAGCGTGACGGTGAGCTGGGCCGACGTGCTCGAGGGCCCCGACGCGCCGCGCGACTGGCACACCGCCGTCCTGCGCCCGCACCCCGATGTCGTGCCCGTCGTCATCGTCCCGGCGCAGCGCCTGTCGACGGCGACGGCTCGCGCCGCGTTGCCCGAGAGCGTCCCGCTCGCCGTGGCAGCGCGCAATTCGGGGCGCGCAGCGCTGCTGGCTCACGCGATCACCACCGAGCCGTCGCTACTCATGCCCGCGACGCTCGATGCCCTGCACCAGGAGCAGCGCCGTTCGGCCTACCCGGATTCGATGGCGCTCGTCGACGCGCTGCGTGACGCCGGCGTCCCCGCCGTCATCTCGGGCGCGGGTCCGACGGTGCTCGCGCTGGCATCACGTTTCGCCCTGAGCGCGGTGCACGATGTCGCTGGGGGCGGCGAGGTGCTCGAACTGAGCGTTCCGACGCGCGGAATCACCCCCATGTCGCGCTGATCCGCCGCCGGGGTGTACCGTTTTGGTGCACCCGGGTGGTGCTCGAGTTCGACCATGCCACACGACGCGACGCTGTCGTCGCGCCAGGCCCGTGACCTCTGGGTCACCGTTCTCGCCTCAGCCTCGCTGCAGGTCATCATTCGCTTCCAGGTGCGCTGTTCCCGTCTGTGCTGTCATTCCGACGGCGGGAACCAGGGGTCTGATCTGAACGGCCCCTGAACTTCATCCCGCCCGCGCTCTTCGTCGCGGGCCGAACGAGGGGGAAGGAACCTTCGTGTCAGAACAACCGTCTGCGCCCGCCCCGGCCCAGAGCAGCCCGCGCGGAGCGCTCTCCGCGATGCGTCTCGACGAACTCAAGCAGCTCGCGCAGAGCATGGGCATTCCCGGCATCTCCAAGATGCGCAAGGTCGACCTCGTGACGGCGATCCGCGCCGCGCGCGCCGAGGCCAACGGTGTCGGCGGCAGCCGCGCCAAGGCCGCGGGCGTCACCTCGACCGCTCCGACGGCCCGTCGCGCCACGAGCGAGCAGGCCGAGGCTGCGCCGTCTGCCACCGAGGCGCCCCGCCGTGAGCAGGGCGACGCTCCGGCGCCGCAGGATGACGAGCCCGGCCGCGCCACTCGTGACGCCGGCGCTCGCGAAGGCGACGCTGCCTCCCGCGAGGGTGAGCGTTCCACGCGCGACGAACAGGAGCAGCCGCGCGAGCAGCGCACCCGTCGTGGCCGCCGCGGTGGCGAGGAGCGCAAGCGCGCCTCCGAGAACTCAGGTTCCGACCAGGGCGACGCTCAGCGTGAAGGTGCCGCGCAGGACACCGGCTCCGAGAACGGCGCCGATGGCAAGACCGTCGATGGCAAGACCGTCGATGGCAAGAACGTCGACGCCAAGGACGACGCCTCGAACGGCGAGAGCCGTGGCCGTCGTGACGGCGAACGCGACGAGCGTCGTCAGCGCCGCGAGAACGGCTCGAACGAGCCCTCCGGTGACAAGAACTCCGACGGCGACGCTCGCCGCGAGCGTCGCGACAACAGCGACAGCGCCTCGGGCGAGAACGGCCGCGACAAGCGCGACAACCGCGACTCCGGCAACAACAGCGGCAACGGCGGCTCCAACCGTCGCGAGCGCAACAACGAGCGCAACCACAGCAACGATGACGACGAGCGCGGTGGCCGTCGTCGCCGTCAGCGCGGCCGCGACCGCGACCGCGACCGGGGCGAGCGCGGCAACAACCGTCGCGGGCGCAACCGCGACTACGACGACGACGCTCCCGAGGTGCGCGAGGACGACGTCCTCATCCCCGTCGCGGGCATCGTCGACGTCCTCGACAACTACGCCTTCGTGCGCACGACCGGTTACCTCGCCGGCCCGACGGACGTCTACGTCCCGATGAACATCGTGAAGAAGAACGGGCTGCGCAAGGGTGACGCCGTCACCGGCGCGGTGCGTGCGCTGCGCGAGGGTGAGCAGTTGCCGGCGCGTCAGAAGTTCAACGCGCTCGTGCGTCTCGACTCCGTCAACGGCATGACGGTGGAGCAGGCGAAGAAGCGTGTCGAGTTCGGCAAGCTGACGCCGCTGTACCCGCAGGAGCGCCTGCGTCTCGAGACGACCCCGAACGTGCTGACGACTCGCATGATCGACCTCGTCTCGCCTGTCGGCAAGGGCCAGCGTGGCCTCATCGTCGCCCCGGCGAAGGCGGGCAAGACGATGGTCATGCAGTCGATCGCCAACGCGATCACGACGAACAACCCCGAGTGCCACCTCATGGTCGTCCTCGTCGACGAGCGTCCCGAAGAGGTCACCGACATGCAGCGCGCGGTCAAGGGTGAGGTCATCGCCTCCACCTTCGACCGTCCGGCGACGGACCACACGACGGTCGCGGAGCTCGCCATCGAGCGTGCCAAGCGCCTCGTCGAGATGGGCCATGACGTCGTCGTGCTGCTCGACTCGATCACGAAGCTCGGGCGTGCCTACAACCTCGCCGCCCCGGCGAGCGGTCGCATCCTGTCCGGTGGTGTCGACTCGGCCGCGCTGTACCCGCCGAAGAAGTTCTTCGGTGCGGCGCGCAACATCGAGAACGGCGGCTCGTTGACGATCCTCGCGACGGCTCTCGTCGAGACGGGTTCGAAGATGGACGAGGTCATCTTCGAGGAGTTCAAGGGCACCGGCAACATGGAGCTCAAGCTCGACCGTCAGCTCGCGAACCGCCGCATCTTCCCGGCCGTCGACGTCAACAACTCGTCGACGCGTCGCGAGGAGATCCTGCTGTCGGGCGAAGAGCTCAAGATCATGTGGAAGCTGCGTCGCGTGCTCGCTGCCCTCGACCAGCAGCAGGCCGTCGAACTGCTCATCGACCGTCTCAAGAAGACGAAGAGCAACGTCGAGTTCCTCATGCAGGTGCAGCAGACGTCGAACATCAAGCTCGACGACGAGGACAACTGATCCACGCCTGACGACGTCACCTGACGACGCCCCCGAGACCCGACGCCCCTGCGGCGAGTGGTCACGGGCGCGATCGTGTCGGGCGGGGTGGCGGCGGGAATGATTCGTCCCACCTCGATGTTTTGAACCATGTCAGGCGATCTGGCAAGATTGTTTGTTGGCTTCCGGTTCACGTCCACCATCCCGGTGATGACGACCCGGCGGCATCCTCAACAGCTAGGAGAACCCCGTGAAGAAGAACCTTCACCCCGAGTACACCGCCACGACGGTGTCCTGCACCTGCGGCAACACGTTCGAGACGCGCAGCACGTCGAAGAGCGACAAGATGAACGTCGAAGTGTGCTCCAACTGCCACCCCTTCTACACCGGCAAGCAGAAGCTCATGGACACGGGTGGTCGTGTCGCCCGCTTCCAGGCTCGCTACGGCAAGAAGGACGCCAAGTAGTCTTCGCACCACGCCGACCCCAGCCCATCAGGGCGGGGTCGGCGTTTTGCATTCCCGTGGACGCCGCCTGCCGGCGCTGCGCCCCCATCACTTCAGTCCGCGAGGAGCGTCATGCTTGATTCCGCCGCCACGATCGTCGCCGAGTACGACGATCTCGAGAAGCAGCTGGCCGAACCGGCGACGCATGCGGACCCGACGCTGATGCGCCGCCTCAACAAGCGTTACGCGGCCCTCGCACCGACCGTCGCCGCTTATCACGCCTGGAAGATCGCGCAGGACGACCTCGGTGCGGCAGAAGAGCTGGCCGACGAGGACGCCGCGTTCGCCGCGGAGCTGCCGGCGTTGCAGACCCATCTGGAGGCGAGCGCCGACAAACTGCGCACGCTCCTGCTGCCGCGCGACGAGGACGATGAGCGCGACGTCGTCCTCGAGGTCAAGGCCGGCGAGGGCGGCGCCGAGTCGGCGCTGTTCGCCGGCGACCTCGTCCGCATGTACCTGCGTTACGCGGAACGCCGCGGTTGGAAGGCCGAGATTGCCGACGCGACCGACGCCGATCTCGGCGGGTACAAAGACGCCCGCATCACGGTCCGCGCGAAGGGGCTGCCCGAACCGGGCGAGGCCCCGTGGGCGCGCCTCAAGTACGAAGGCGGCGTGCACCGCGTGCAGCGCGTGCCCGTCACCGAGAGTCAGGGCCGCATCCACACGAGCGCGGCGGGCGTCCTCGTCATGCCGGATCTCGACGAGGACGACGACGAGATCGAGTTCGGCCCGAACGACCTCAAGATCGACGTCTATCGCAGCTCCGGCCCGGGTGGGCAGAGTGTCAACACGACCGACTCGGCCGTGCGCATCACCCACCTGCCGACGGGTGTCGTCGTCAGCTGCCAGAACGAGAAGTCGCAGCTGCAGAACAAGGAGTCCGCGCTGCGCGTGCTCAAGGCGCGGCTGCGTCAGATGGAGATCGAGCGCAAGGAAGCGGAGGCCTCGGCCGCGCGCAAGTCGCAGGTGCGCACGGTCGACCGCAGTGAGCGCATCCGCACGTACAACTTCCCCGAGAATCGGATCGCAGATCACCGCACGGGCTACAAGTCGTACAACCTCGACGCGGTGCTCGACGGCGATCTCGACGCTGTCGTCCAGTCGGCGCTCGACGCCGACGAGGCGGCGCGTCTCGCAGCAGTGGGGGAGTCGGGGGCGTGACGGCGTTGCGCGCGAAGCTGCGTCGTGCTGCGGCGCGGCTCGCGGATGCCGGCATCGAATCCGCGGATCGTGATGCGGCGCTGCTGCTCGCCCATGTTCTCGGGTGCGAGCTGGGCGAGGTGCGCCGTCGCGAGGTGCTCGGCCACGAGCTCAGCGACGGGGACATGGCCCGCTTCGAGGCGCTCGTCGACGAGCGCGCACGGCGTGTTCCGCTGCAGCACCTGACGGGTCGGGCGCCTTTCCGCAGCCTGGAGTTGCGTGTCGGCCCTGGCGTGTTCGTGCCGCGCCCCGAGACGGAGATGCTCGTCGATGCCGCCCTCGAGGCGGCCCCGCACGGGGGGCGCATCGTCGATCTGTGTACCGGATCGGGCGCCATCGCCCTGGCGATCAAGGCCGAGCGTCCCGACCTCGAGATCTACGCCGTCGAGCTCTCCGAAGAAGCGGCGGCGTGGGCAGCGTTGAACTGCAAGCAGAGTGGCCTCACTGTCAACTTGAGCGTTGAGGATGCGCGCCAGGCTCTACCTGAGCTCGAGGGCAGTTTCGACGTCGTCGTGAGCAACCCGCCGTACGTGCCCACCGGCATGGTGCCGATCGACCCCGAGGTTGCCGAGCACGACCCGGAGATTGCGCTGTACGGCGGTAGCGAGGACGGCCTTCGCTTTCCGCTCGAGATCGCCGAACGCGCCGCGCACCTGCTGAAGCCCGGCGGTCTGCTCGTCATGGAGCATGCAGACGCCCAGGGCGAATCCCTGCCCGAGGCGCTGCTCGATCGGCGTGGTTTCGAGTGGGCGCGGGACGAGGCCGACCTCGCCGGCAAGCCCCGCATGACGCTGGCCCGCCGTGAGGGCGGTTCGCGCTTCGAGGTGCCCACAAGCCCCGCAGAACGCCCGGTGAGGCGCCGCGCGACCGTCAGGCTGCTCGTGCTCGATCACGCCGGCGACGTGCTCCTCTACGAGGATTCCGACCAGGGCCTCACCCCGCCCGCGACGTGGTGGTCGACCCCGGGTGGCGGCATCGACCCCGGAGAGAGCGAACGCGACGCCGCGGTGCGTGAGTTGTTCGAGGAGACCGGTTTGCAGGTCGAGGCCGATGCCTTCGTCGGGCCGATCGCGCGGCGCCGCGTCGTCCACGGGTACTCCGATTCGGTCGTGCGTCAGGACGACGTGTTCTACGCCGTGCGCACGACACGCTTCGAGCCCGACCCGGGGGCGCTCACGCCCGAGGAGCAGGTGACGATGCAGCGCTGGCGCTGGTGGTCGGTTCGCGACCTCGAGACGACGAGCGAACGAGTGTGGCCACGCGAGATCGCGGCCCTCGTCAGCGCCCGGGCGACGCCGGACGCGACAGCGGGTAGCGCCACGTCTGTCGACGAACTGCAGCCCGACGAAACCGTCGCACTCGACGACGTCGAGGAGTCGACCGTCCCCGTCGCCCTCGGCCACCGCTGAGGCACACACCGCGAGGTCGGCGTCAGGGCCTGCGCCTCTTCTGATGTCGGTCTCGCACCGCCCCGCCCTGCGTCTCGGCCACCGTCACGATGTTGGCCGAGGACGCCGCGTCAGCGCGCTGGTGCGGCCTCGCCGACCGGCGGCGAGGACGTGTGCCCGCCACGGACCCGGGCTTAGAGTGGGAGCCGAATCGCGCCGCCCGCAGCGTGCTGGGCGGCCTCGGACGTGAGGAACGCACCATGGGGATCTTCGATCGTCTCTTCGGTCGTGGGGGAGCCCAGCCGGGCTTCGGTCAGCAGCAGGGATACGGGCAGTCCGCGTATCCGGCGCAGGGCAACCAGCAGCAGGGGTATGCCCAGCAGGGCTACCCGCGGCAGGCGTCGAACGCGCCTCGTCAGACGCCGGGCGCGTCGATGAGCGAGGACGAGCGCGCCATCGCCCGCTACGCGTACATGCTCAAGACGGCGCCGCCGGAGGAGATCGAGAAGGCGCACGCCGAGGCCTTCGCCAAGTTGACGCCGGAGCAGCGTCAGCAGGTGCTCACGCGTCTCGCGACCGACAGCCCGCAGGATGCTCCGCAGAGCGCAGACCCGCAGGCGCTGGCGCGGGCTGCGACTCGGGCCGAGATGCGTCAGCCCGGGTTCCTCCAGAGCTCGTTCGGTGGTTACGGCATGGGCGGCGGCTTCGGTCGCGGCGGCATGGGGATGGGGATGGGCGGCATGGGCATGGGCTCGATGCTGCTAACGAGCGTCGCCGGCGCCTTCGTCGGCACCGCCATCGCCGATGCGATGTTCGACGACTGGGGCAACGACTTCGATTCCCACGACATGCAGGACGCATATCAGGATGGCTACCAGGACGGTGGGGGCGACGGCGGCGGAAACGACGTTGCCGACGGTGGCGGATTCGACGGCGGCCAGGACTTCGCCGGGGGCAGCGACTTCGGCGGGTTCGACGGGGGCGACTTCGGTGGGGGAGACTTCGGGGGCGACATGGGTGGTTTCGACTTCTAGGAGAGTGGCGTGAGCCCCGTTTTCGACGTTTCCGGTTCGGATGAGCGCGAGCGCGCCATCGAGGCGGCGCATGCTGCCGTCGGCGAGGGCAAACTCGTCGTCCTGCCCACCGACACGGTGTACGGCGTCGGCGCCGACCCCTTCAACCCTGACGGCGTCGCGGCGCTGCTCGCGGCGAAGGGGCGTGGGCGCGACAAGCCGCCGGCCGTCCTCGTGCCGAACCCGGCGACGGTCGAGGGCCTCGCGATGAACGTGCCGTCCTACGCGCGTCGCCTCATGGAGCGCTTCTGGCCGGGCGGGCTGACGTTGATCTTCCGTGCGCAGCCGTCGCTCATGTGGGATCTGGGTGACACGAACGGCACGGTCGGGTTGCGCATGCCTGATCACGAGATCGCGCTCGAACTGCTGCAGACGACGGGGCCGCTCGCCGTCAGCTCGGCGAACCGCACGGGCCAGCCGCCGGTCACGACGATCACGGAGGCCGGTTTCGCGTTCGGCCCGGCGGTCGAGGTTTATCTCGACGGGGGAATGTGCGACGACGGGTTGCCCAGCACGATCCTCGACTGCACCAAGCCCGACCCCGTCATGCTGCGCCGCGGCACGATCACTCCGGCACAGCTGCGTGAGGTGCTCGGGCCCATCGACCTGCTCGACTCGACGGGTGCGCCGCTGTCCGAGACACCCCAGGATGCCCCGGAAACGGACAACCCGCACCAGCACGAGTCGGCCTCGAACCCCGCGCCCGAGTCGACCGACGACGAGCGCACGGCCGAACGTCAGCGTCTCGAGGCCATGGGAGCTCGCGCGCGGGCGGGCGAGGCGACGCAGGCCATCCCGCTCGGAGGCATCGGAGCGGAACCGCCGTTCGAGCCCGAGAGCGTGACGAGCGTGGAGCTTCCTGGCCGCCCGGGCGAGCAGAACCACTAAGGTGGCGAGCATGACGACCCCGTTCTACGGCTCCGACTACGCCGCCCTCGAATCCTTCGACCCCGACATCGCCGGTGTCCTCATCTCCGAGCTCGACCGCCTGCGCGGCGGCCTGCAGCTCATCGCGAGTGAGAACATGTCCAGCCCGGCCGTCCTCACCGCGCTCGGTTCGACGCTGAGCAACAAGTACGCCGAGGGTTACCCCGGCCGTCGCTACTACGGTGGCTGCGCCGAGGTCGACAAGGCCGAGACGATCGCCATCGAGCGTGCGAAGGCGCTGTTCGACGCCGAGCACGCCAACGTCCAGCCCCACTCGGGTGCCTCGGCGAACCAGGCCGTGTACGGCGCGTTCATGAACCCCGGTGACACGATCCTCGCGATGAGCCTGCCCATGGGCGGCCACCTCACGCACGGCACGAAGGTGTCCTTCTCGGGCAAGTGGTTCAACGCCGTCGGCTACGGCGTCGACCCCGAGACGGAGGACATCGACTACGACGAGGTCGAGCGTCTCGCCAAGGAGCACAAGCCGAAGGTCATCCTCGCGGGCGGCTCCGCCATCCCGCGTCTCATCGACTTCGAGCGCATCCGCGCCATCGCCGACGAGGTCGGCGCGATCTTCTGGGTCGACGCGGCTCACTTCATCGGTCTCGTCGCCGGCAAGGCGATTCCGTCGCCGGTGCCGCACGCCGACGTCGTCTCGTTCACGACGCACAAGGTGCTGCGCGGCCCCCGCTCGGGCGCCATCGTCTGCAAGGAAGAGCACGCGAAGGCGATCGACAAGGCCGTCTTCCCGATGATGCAGGGTGGCCCGCAGATGCACACGATCGCGGCGAAGGCCGTGAACTTCAAGGAGTGCGCGACGCCCGAGTACCAGCAGTACGCGAAGGACGTCATCGCCAACTCGCAGCGTCTCGCCGAGGGGCTCAAGGCCAAGGGCATCCGTCCGACGACGGGCGGCACCGACACTCACCTGTCGCTGCTCGATCTGCGTGACGTCGACGTCACCGGCGCCGACGCCGAACTGCGCTGCGACGTCGCGGGCATCACGCTCAACAAGAACGCGATCCCGTTCGACCCGCAGAAGCCGAACATCGCCTCGGGCATCCGCGTCGGCACCCCGTCCGTCACGACGCAGGGCATGGGCCTTGCCGAGATGGACGTCATTGCCGACGTCATCCACCGCGCCGTCACCGAGACGGACGGCACGCCCGAGCACCCCGTCGCGCAGGAGATCCGCGAGCAGGTCACCGATCTCGTCACGCGTTTCCCCGCCTACCCCCGCTGAAATCTGACCGCCTGCCGTGCGTGAGTACGTCCTCATCAGCGTCGTCGCTGCGATCGTCACGTTCGTGATGACGCCGCTCGCACGGTGGTCGGCAGTTCGCTTCGGGGCGGTGACGCAGGTGCGTGCGCGTGACGTGCACGCCCTGCCGATCCCGCGGCTCGGGGGAGTGGCGCTGTTCGTCGGCTTCCTCGCGGCCGTCGGTGTCGCCTCGCGGCTGCCGTACCTGTCGCACGTGTTCGACAGTCGCGAAGCCATCGGCACGACGATCGCCGCGGCCATGATGTGCGGGCTCGGCGCGTGGGACGACTTCGCCGAGCTCAACTGGGCCATCAAGTTCGGTGGTCAGGCGCTCGCGGCCTGCGTCCTCGTCGTCTCGGGCGTGCAGTTCCTCTTCCTGCCGCTGGGGGAGCAGACCGTCCTGCCGACGCCGATGCTCGTCGTGCTGTCGGTGCTCGTCATTCTCGTCATCGTCAACGCCGTGAACTGGGTTGACGGTCTCGACGGTCTCGCAGCCGGCATGGTGGGCATCGCCTCGTTCTCGTTCTTCGTCTACGCCTACCAACAGGCCGTGCAGTGGGGCGACAAGTCGGTGTTCACGACGTCAGCCTTCATCGCGGCGGCGACGGTGGGTGTCTGCGTCGGCTTCCTGCCGCACAACTTTCATCCGGCGCGGTTGTTCATGGGGGACGCCGGCTCGTTGCTCCTCGGCACGCTCATCGCGGCCGCCACGATCTCGTTCGCCGGCAACCTCGACCCGGCGGCCGTCTCCGGTTCGGGTGACGCCTCCGTCGCGTTCCTGCTGCCGCTGCTCGTGCCCCTCGCGATCCTCGCGGTGCCGCTGTGGGATTTCGCCGCGGCCATCGTGCGTCGCCTGCGCTCCGGGCAGAAACCGTGGGAGGCGGACGGTCGCCACCTGCACCACCGCATGCTGAAGATCGGGCACACGCACCGCGCGGCCGTGCTCATCCTCTACCTGTGGTCGATCGGCATCGCCCTCGGCCTCGTCTCGATGGCGTACTGGCCCGTCGAGCGCTCGCTCGCCGCCCTCACGGGGCTGACGGTCCTCGCCTTCGCGCTGACGTGGGGGCTGCCCCGTTGGCGACGCCGCAAGGCCTTGTGATAGTTTTCACAAGCAGGTTCAGGTGATGGATTCACCCTGGTGACGAGCCCGAACCCGACGACGTGATCCCCGCGCCAACGCAGATTGTGAGCCCTTCCTCCATGGACTCCGCCTCCACCTCGCACCCGGTGACCAACGTGTCGCCGTTCGCTGCGATGCTGCGTGATTCGCTCGTGCCGAGTGCCGCAGTGGGCGTCGTCTGCGCGGTCGTGTTCGCAGTGCTCAACGGCGTGGCCGGGGGAGTGTCGTCACTGTTCGGCACGGTTCTCGCCCTCGCCTTCTTCGCGAGTGGTCTGCTCGTCCTTCGTACGCTGCGCACGCTCAGCCCGGTCGCCATCATGGCTGCGGCGATGGCGGTCTTCTTCGCCCAGGTGATCGTTCTCGGCGTCGTCCTCGTCCTCGCGACGAAGGTGGAATCCCTCGACGGGCCTGCAACGGGCATCACCGTCGCCATCGTGGTCGTGGCCTGGCAGATCTTCCAGGTGCGCTCGTTCATGCGGACGCGGCAGTACGTCTACGACCCGGACGCGTCAGGCGCTTCGACGACGAGCGGCGGCTCCCAGTGAACCGCGGCACAGCGTCGGGTAGGATACGCAGTGTCTCCGGCGTGCACCTCGAGCCGCCGACCAGCCCGAGAGGGCAGGGGCGGTTCCACTGCAACAGACACACTGAACTTTTTTGCTGGATGCTGACTGAGGAGAATTTGTGAGCTTCATCGCGGGCGCTGCCCTGGTTGCCGACGGGGAGTCGTTCAAGTCCCCGGGCACGAGCGATTTCTGGTGGCCCCTGATCGGTGGCGACAGCAACTGGGCCATCACGCGCCCCGCCGTGGTCTTCCTCGTGTCGGCCCTGCTCATCGGCTGGTTTTTCGTCACCGTGACGGGCAAGAAGCTCTCGGTCGTGCCGAGCAAGCGTCAGTTCATCGCCGAGGGTGTCTACGACTTCGTGCGCAACACGATCGGGCGCGACATCATCGGCTCGAAGGACTTCATGCGGTTCCTGCCGCTGTTGTTGACTTGCTTCACCCTGATCCTGTTCAACAACGTGGCCGGAATCATCCCCTTCATCCAGTACCCGAGCACGGGTCGCATCGGGTTCCCGATCGTCCTCACGCTCATCGTGTACGTCACGTACCACGTCGCGGCGGTCAAGGCGAAGGGCGGCTTCGGCAAGTACATGGGCTCGCTCATCCCCCCGGGCCTGCCGGGGTGGCTCAAGCCGATCATGTTCGTGCTCGAGTTCCTCACGTACTTCCTCATCCGCCCGCTGACGCTGGCGCTGCGACTCTTCGGCAACATGATGGCGGGGCACCTCATGCTCCTCGTGTTCATCGTCGGCGGTGAGTACCTCCTCCTGCACGGCGGCAACATCGGCCTCAACGGTGCCGGCGTTCTCTCGTTCGCCGCGGCCATCCTGATGTCGTTCTTCGAACTGCTCATCGAGTTCCTGCAGGCCTTCATCTTCACCATGCTTGCCGCTCTGTATCTCGCAGACGCGGTCTCCGATCACCACTGATCGGCACTCTGTACCCCTTCTGAACCTCAGCGACACCGGGAAAAGGTCCCGGTGCCACTCGAAAGGAAAAGCACATGACCGGCGACATCGCATTCCTCGGCTACGGACTCGCTGCTATCGGCCCCGGCATCGGTATCGGTCTGATCTTCGCCGCCTACATCAACGGTGTGGCGCGTCAGCCCGAGGCCCGCAACATGCTGCAGACCATCGCCTTCACCGGCATGGCGCTCACCGAGGCACTCGCCATCCTTGGTCTGGTCTTCGCGTTCGTCTTCCAGGGCAAGTAAGTCCTGCTCGAACTGACCAGTCCCCCCAACAGATAGGAAGCCAAGGTGTTCCTCGCATCTGAAGGTGCAGGTTGGCCGGAGAAGCTGCCGCTGCTCCCGCACCCCGCCGAGATGATCATCGGGCTCATCGCCTTCGCGATCCTGTACTGGCTGTACAAGACGAAGGTCGTTCCGAACATGGAGCGCATGTACGCGGAGCGTACGGCGTCCATCGAGGGCGGCATCGCCAAGGCGGAGGAGGCCCAGAAGGAGGCCGCCGCCGCCAAGCAGCAGTACGAGTCGCAGCTCGCCGACGCGCGTGCTGAGGCGGCCAAGATCCGCGAGGACGCCCGCGCCCAGGGTGCGGCCATCATCGCGGAGAGCCGTGAGCAGGCCAGCGCCGAAGCCGCCCGCATCACCGAGAACGCGACGAAGCAGATCGCGGCCGAGCGTCAGCAGGCCTTTGTCCAGCTGCGCAGCGAGCTCGGTGGCCTGTCCACCGAGCTCGCCAGCCGCATCGTCGGTGAGTCGCTGCACGACGAAGCCCGTCAGAAGGGCATCGTCGACCGGTTCCTCGCCGAGCTCGAGGCGGGCAGAATCCGTCCCGAGTCCGCCACCGCCGGCTCCGAGGCCGCCGCCTCGAGCGCAGGCAGCACGCGGGTCGAAGCCTGATGCAGGGTTCGTCGAGGACGGCTCTCTCCGCGGCCCGGCAGGTGCTCAACGGCACCCTGTCCGGCCCCGGTGACCCGATGAACACGGCTCGTGAGCTCTTCGCGGTCGTCGACGTCATCGATTCCAACGCGACGCTGCGTCGCGCGCTGGGTGACCCGTCGCGCGAGAGCGAGGCCAAGCGTGGCCTTGTCCAGCGTCTGTTCAGCGGCAAGATCGGCTACGACGCGATGGCGGTCGTGACGGCTGTCGCCGGTGAACGCTGGTCGAGCGAGCGCGACCTCAGTGACGCTCTGGAGCGTCTTGCGGTCGAGGCCGCCACCGCTTCGGCGGAGAAGGCCGGTCGCGCGGATGCTTTCGAGAACGAGCTGTTCCGCTTCGAGCGGACCGTCGCTTCCGACGCGGGCCTCAGGGATGCCCTGTCCGACCGCTCTCGCAGCGGTGCGGACAAGGCCGGGCTCGTCGCCCGTCTGCTCGAGGGCAAGGTCGCCCCCGAGACGGCGCTGCTCGCCACTCGCGCCGCAGGCTCCCCCCGTGGGCGCGGTTTCGAGCGGGCCATCGAGGAGTTCCTCGAGGGCGTGGCCGGGCGCCGCGGCCAGTCGAGCGCGATCGTCACGAGTGCGGTCGAGCTGACCCCGGAGCAGAACGAGCGGCTGCGCGCGGCTCTGACGAAGATGTACGGCAAGCCCGTGCAGACGAACGTCGTCATCGACCCCTCGGTCGTCGGCGGCATCAAGGTGGCTGTCGGTGACGACGTCATCGACGGAACGATCGCGCGTCGCCTCGACGAGGCCCGCGCGCACCTGTCCGGCTGATCGACGCCCAAAGAATTGCCGCATCCGCGGCCCTGAGCCAAGAAGCACGGCGCCCGATGCGGGCCCATGACAAGGAGTGATGATGACGGAGCTTTCGATCCGTCCGGAGGAGATCCGGGATGCACTGAACGGTTACGTTCAGTCCTACGAGCCCGGCGCGGCCTCCCGTGAAGAGGTCGGCCGCGTCGTCGATGCCGCTGACGGCATCGCACACGTCGAGGGTCTTCCCTCGGCCATGACCAACGAGCTGCTTCAGTTCGAAGACGGCACGCTCGGTATCGCCCAGAACCTCGACGTCCACGAGATCGGCGTCGTCATCCTGGGTGAGTTCGGCGGCATCGAAGAGGGCCAGAGCGTCAAGCGCACGGGCGAGGTCCTCTCGGTTCCCGTCGGTGACGCGTTCATGGGCCGCGTCGTCAACCCGCTCGGTCAGCCGATCGACGGCCTGGGTGACATCGAGGCCGAAGGCCGTCGCGCCCTCGAGCTGCAGGCGCCCACCGTCGTCCAGCGCAAGTCGGTCCACGAACCGCTCATGACGGGCATCAAGGCGATCGACGCCATGACGCCGGTCGGTCGCGGTCAGCGTCAGCTGATCATCGGTGACCGCAAGACGGGCAAGACGACGATCGCCACCGACACGATCATCAACCAGAAGCAGAACTGGGAGACGGGTGACCCGTCGAAGCAGGTTCGCTGCATCTACGTCGCCGTCGGTCAGAAGAACTCGACCGTCGCCGAGGTCCGCGCCACGCTCGAAGAGGCCGGCGCGATGGAGTACACGACGATCGTCAACGCTCCGGCGGGTGACGCGGCGGGCTTCAAGTACCTTGCTCCGTTCACCGGCTCGGCGATCGGCCAGCACTGGATGTACCAGGGCAAGCACGTCCTCATCGTGTTCGACGACCTGAGCAAGCAGGCCGAGGCCTACCGCGCCATGTCGCTGCTGCTGCGCCGCCCGCCGGGCCGCGAGGCCTACCCCGGTGACGTGTTTTACTTGCACTCGCGTCTGCTCGAGCGTTGCGCGAAGCTGTCGGACGACCTGGGTGCCGGTTCGATGACGGGCCTGCCGATCATCGAGACGAAGGCCGGCGACGTCTCGGCCTACATCCCGACGAACGTCATCTCGATCACGGACGGCCAGATCTTCCTCCAGGCCGACCTGTTCAACGCCAACCAGCGCCCGGCTGTCGACGTGGGTATCTCTGTGTCGCGTGTCGGTGGTGCGGCCATGACGAAGGCCATGAAGGCCGTCACCGGTTCGATCAAGGTCGACCTCGCACAGTTCCGCGAGATGCAGGCGTTCGCCATGTTCGCCTCCGACCTCGACGCCGCGTCGCGCCGTCAGCTCGCTCGCGGTGAGCGTCTCATGGAGATGTTCAAGCAGCCGCAGAACAGCCCGTACCCGGTCGAGGACCAGGTCGCGTCGCTGTGGGCCGGTACGACGGGCAAGTTCGACGACGTCAAGACCGAGGACGTGCAGCGCTTCGAGGCCGAGTGGCTCGAGTACATGCACCGCAACCACGGTGAGTTCATGATGGCGATCCGCGAGAGCGGCAAGCTGGCCGACGACGGCAAGGACGTCTTCGCCGGTGCGATGGACGACTTCCGCAAGCAGTTCCAGGCGTCGTCCGACCACGGTGGTGAGGGTTCCGAGCAGTTCGACGAGATCGCTGCGGACCACATCAACCAGGAGAAGATCACCAAGCACAAGCCGTGATCTTCGTGATCGCACCTCGGCGGGTGTGACGAGCACCCGCCGAGGTCGGCCGCCAGGTCGACACCACCACCCAAGCCAGCACCAGTACAGAGAGGCGGAAAGCTATGGGAGCGCAGCAGCGGGTCTACCGCCAGCGCATCCGGTCCGTCCAGGCGACCAAGAAGATCACGCGCGCGATGGAGCTCATCGCTGCCTCGCGCGTGGTCAAGGCGCGCGAGGCCGTCGCGAAGTCGACGCCCTACGCCGTGGCCCTGACCCGAGCCGTCTCCTCGGTCGCGTCCTCCACGTCGGACATCGACCACGCACTGACGACGGAGCGCGAGAACGTCAAGCGCGCCGGCGTCCTCATCGTCACGGCTGACCGCGGCCTCGCCGGCTCGTACTCGGTCAACGCGATGAAGGAAGCCCAGCGGCTCATCACCAAGCTCGAGCACGAGGGCAAGGAGGTCGTCCCCTACCTCGTCGGCCGCAAGGGCGTGAGCTACTACAAGTTCCGCCGTCGCGAGTACGAGGCAGAGTGGACGGGCTTCACCGACAGCCCCAAGTTCGAGAACGCCGAGGAGATCGGTGAGCGTCTGACCGCCGACTTCCATGCCGGTGCCGAGGGTGGCGGGGTCGACGAACTGCACGTCGTCTACACCGAGTTCCAGTCGATGGTGACGCAGCAGGCCCGCGTCATCCGTCTGCTGCCGCTCGAGGTGGCCGAGGGTCAGCTCGACCTCGACGGCGACGGCAAGCCCGACGGACCGCTTCCGCTCTACGACTTCGAGCCGAACGCCGAGGGCGTGCTCGATGCGCTGCTGCCGAAGTACGTCACGGCTCGCATCTTCAACGCGCTCCTGCAGTCGGCCGCTTCCGAGCTCGCTGCCCGCCAGCGCGCGATGAAGTCCGCCACGGACAACGCGACCGAACTCATCAAGACCTACACCCGACTGGCCAACCAGGCCCGTCAGGCCGAGATTACGCAAGAGATCAGCGAGATCGTGGGTGGCGCCAGCGCCCTCGCCGATGCCAGCTGACCGCCTTCACGTAAAGGAATCCTCATGACTGCCACCATCAACGAAAGCGCAACCGCGGCCCCGGCCGCGGGCGGCGTGGGCCGCGTCTCGCGCGTCATCGGCCCGGTCGTCGACGTCGAGTTCTCGGCCGACACGATGCCGGAGGTCTACAACCTCCTGACGCTCGAGGTCTCGCTCAACGGCGAGCAGAAGAACATCAACCTCGAGGTCGCCCAGCACATCGGTGACTGGATGGTTCGCGCCATCTCGCTGCAGCCGACGGACGGCATCGTCCGCGGCTCCGAGGTGCGCGACTCCGGCGGGCCGATCTCCGTACCGGTCGGCGACGTCACCCTCGGTCACGTCTTCAACGCGACGGGTGACTGCCTCGACCTCGAAGAGGGCGAGCAGCTCGAGGTCAAGGAGCGCTGGGGTATCCACCGTACGGCGCCCGCGTTCGACCAGCTCGAGTCCAAGACGACGATGTTCGAGACGGGCATCAAGGTCATCGACCTGCTGACCCCGTACGTCCAGGGCGGAAAGATCGGCCTGTTCGGTGGTGCCGGTGTCGGCAAGACCGTTCTGATCCAGGAGATGATCGCTCGAGTCGCTCGCAACCACGGTGGTGTGTCCGTGTTCGCCGGTGTCGGTGAGCGCACCCGTGAGGGCAACGACCTCATGGTCGAGATGGAAGAGGCCGGCGTCCTCGGCCAGACCGCGCTCGTGTTCGGCCAGATGGACGAGCCGCCGGGAACGCGTCTTCGCGTCGCCCTGTCGGCGCTGACGATGGCGGAGTACTTCCGCGACGTGCAGAAGCAGGACGTGCTGCTGTTCATCGACAACATCTTCCGCTTCACGCAGGCCGGTTCCGAGGTCTCCACGCTGCTCGGCCGCATGCCGTCCGCCGTGGGTTACCAGCCGACGCTGGCCGACGAGATGGGTGTGCTCCAGGAGCGCATCACCTCGACGCGTGGTCACTCGATCACGTCGATGCAGGCCATCTACGTGCCGGCCGACGACTACACCGACCCGGCCCCGGCGACGACGTTCGCGCACCTCGACGCGACGACCGAGCTCTCGCGTGACATCGCGTCGATGGGTATCTACCCGGCCGTGGACCCGCTGACGTCGACGTCGCGCATCCTCGACCCGCGTTACATCTCGAAGGAGCACTACGAGACGGCGGTTCGCATCAAGTCGATCCTGCAGCGCAACAAGGAACTGCAGGACATCATCGCGATCCTCGGTATCGATGAGCTCTCCGAAGAGGACAAGATCCTCGTCAACCGCGCTCGCCGCATCCAGCGCTTCCTGTCGCAGAACACCTACGTCGCCAAGCAGTTCACCGGCATCGAGGGTTCGACGGTGTCGCTGCAGGACTCGATCGAGGCCTTCACGAAGATCGCGGACGGCGACTACGACCACGTCCCCGAGCAGGCCTTCTTCATGTGTGGTGGCCTCGACGACGTCGAGCGTCAGGCCGCGGAGCTGGCCAAGCAGGACTGATTCGCGCGCCGCGGCGGGGATGACCCGAGGCGGCGAGTGAGAACGACGAAGGGCTGGGGGTTTTCGACCCCCGGCCCTTCGTCGTGCATCGTGAGCAGGGCGCGTCGTTGAGTCGCGGCGCGCAGGAATGAGGAGCAGGGATGGATCTGGGTCTGAAGTGGCGGGTGCGTGAGGACGACCTCACGCGCGGTGACGCGGTCGTCGCGCCGGACGAGCGCTTGGCGTGGCCGAAGACGATCGGCATCGGCATGCAGCACGTCGTCGCGATGTTCGGTGCGACGTTCCTCGTGCCGCTGCTGACGGGCTTCCCGCCGTCGACGACGCTGTTCTTCTCCGGCGTCGGCACGGTCGTCTTCCTGCTGCTGACGGCGGGGCGCGTGCCGAGCTACCTCGGCTCGTCGTTCGCGTTCATCGCGCCGCTGACGGCCGCGACGAAGGCGCACGACATGGCGACGGCGCTGGGAGGCGTCGTCATGGCGGGCCTGGCTCTGGCGCTCGTCGGGCTCGTCGTCCAGGTCGCCGGCGACGGCTGGTTGCGTGCGCTCATGCCGCCGGTCGTCACGGGCACGATCGTCGCGCTCATCGGCCTCAACCTCGCGCCTGCGGCCAAGGGCAACTTCATGGAGGCGCCTGTGACGGCGCTCGTCACCCTGGTCGTCATCCTCGCGGTGACGGTGCTCGCGAAGGGGCTGCTCGGGCGCCTCAGCATCCTCATCGGTGTGCTCACCGGGTATCTCGTCGCGTGCCTGCGCGGTGAGGTCGACTTCGACGCCGTGGATTCCGCCGCCTGGATCGGACTGCCGCACTTCGCGTCGCCGTCGTTCTCGTGGTCGGTCGTCGGGCTGTTCGTGCCGGTCGTGCTCGTGCTGATCGCGGAGAACATCGGCCACGTGAAGTCGGTCGCGCAGATGACGGACCGCAACCTCGACGACGTCTCAGGGCGTGCGCTGCTCGGTGACGGCCTCGCCACGACGCTCGCCGGCTTCGGTGGCGGCTCGGGCACGACGACGTATGCCGAGAACATCGGCGTCATGGCGGCGACGAAGGTGTATTCGACGGCGGCCTACTGGGTCGCGGCCATCACGGCGATCGGGCTGTCGTTCCTGCCGAAGTTCGGCGCGATCATCTCGACGATCCCGCCCGGCGTCCTCGGGGGAGCGGCGACGGTCCTCTACGGCATGATCGGCATGCTCGGCGTGCGCATCTGGATGGAGAACCGCGTCGACTTCGCCAACCCCGTCAACCTCATGACGGCTGCGGTCGCGCTCATCGTCGGCATCGCCGACTACACGTGGACGATCGGTGACGTCGCCTTTGCCGGCATCGCCCTCGGTACGTTCGCGGCGGTCGTCGTGTTCCACCTCATGCGCGCCGGGGCGCGGGTTTCGGGGGCGCTCGCCGATCCGCTCGCGCCGCTGCCGCACGAAGGTGCGTCCGTCGCGGGCGCGTCGGCCGACGCAGACGCCGACGCGCAAGCGGACGGGCGTCGCTGACGACCCCTGTCGCACGGGCGTGCACACCCACCGGGTGGGCCGCGCGCCCCGGCCCGATTCGCCCGCTATCATGGGGGAAATCACCGACTCGAAGAGGAAGCCCGCATGAGCACCCTGAACGTCAAGTTCGTCGCTGCCGACCGTGAGGTCTGGGAGGGCGAGGCGAGCCGCCTGATCGCACGGACCACCGAAGGTGAGATCGGCATCCTGCCCGGTCACCAGCCGATCCTGTCCGTCCTCGTCGAGGGCGACGTCGTCGTCGTGCCCGCGCAGGGCGAGCGCCGTACGGTCAAGATCGACGGCGGGTTTATCTCCGTCGACAAGGACGTGGTGACGGTCGTCGCTCAGCACGTCGAGATGGCCGGGGTCTGAGGCGGTTTCGAACCATGGATTCAGCGATGACGGCCGGCGAGATCACTCTCGCGCTGGCCGTCATCCTGGTCTTGCTGGCTCTGGCGGCGATGGTGCTGCGCACGCGCGCCATCGGCCGCGACGGCAACCTCGCCGTCATGGCGGTTCGCTACCCCGGCGCGTCGTGGCGCACCGGGATGGTGCGGTACCGCCACGATCGTCTCGAGTGGTTCTCGTTCCGCTCGATGACGATGTCGCCGCGGCGCACCTGGGCGCGCGGCGACTTCTTCCTCGGTTCGCGCGCTCAGCTCGCGGACGGTGACCGCCCGGCGGCCCTGTCGGGTGACGCGGTGAGAGTCGACGTGCGCTGCGGTGAAGAGGCCTTCACCATCGCCATGGCGCCCGGTGACTACACCGCGATGCGCTCGTGGAGCGAGTCCGCACCGCCCGGATTGCACGCGGACGCCCTGGTCTGAGACCCCCGTCCGGCGTCTCTGACGGTCGACGTCCCGCCCAGCGGCATTGCTTTCGCGGCCTCGACCGCCACGATGGTCGGGTTTGGCACGGTGAGCGCGCCTCTTTCCCACAGCCGCCCTGTCGGTCGCATCCCGCTTGCAGAGCGGGCTCAGCGCCCCCCGCCGGGCTGCCACAACACGTCGCCGGGGCCTTGGGCGTTGGCGTAGCGCGCGAACACGAACAGGGCGTCCGAGAGCCGGTTGAGGTACTTGGCCGTCAGCGCGTTGACGCCGCCGGGACGCTCGCCGTCGGGCTCGGCGCTCTCGCTCCCGTGGGCGTCGATGGCCGCCCAACAGGCACGCTCGGCGCGCCGCACGACCGTCCGCGCGAGGTGGAGATAGGCCGCCGCCTGAGTGCCGCCGGCGAGGACGAAGGAACGCAGCGTCGGCAGGTCGGCACCGAACTCGTCGCAGGCGGTCTCGAGTTCGTCGATCCACTCCTGCTGGACGCGCAGGGGAGGGTGCGCGGGCTGTGTCACGAGGGGTGTCGACAGGTCGGCGCCGACGTCGAACAGGTCGTTCTGGATGCGCAGGAGCACTGGGCGCAGCCGCTCAGGCAGATCGGGGGCGCACGTCAGCGCGAGGCCGAGCGCGGCGCCCGCCTCGTCCGTGTCGGCGTAGGCGACGAGGCGCGGGTCGTTCTTCGACGTCCGGCTGAAGTCGCCGAGGCCCGTGCTCCCGTCGTCGCCGGTGCGGGTGTAGATCGTGCTGAGAACCACCATGCCCCCACTGTGTCACGTGCGCCCGATGGGAGGCGTTCAGACCGTTACCACTTCGTTACGCCGTGCGGCGAACCTTCACCCGGCGCCGCGCGTCTTTACCAGTGACGGCACCCGCCGGAGGCGACGCCTCCACGCCGGGTGAGGCGCGCAACGCGCCGGCCGTCCACGAACAGCTCGGCCCGCACGGGCGAGTGACGAGGGGGACGATCATGGCCGAGACGACGAGGCGCACGCACGCGTCTTGCTCCGAGATACTCGCCACGGGTGCGCATCTGGTCATCGACCACCCCGTCCCCGGGCGGGAGATCATCATCGACGGCCCCCGTCAGTGCACGCACGAGCGACCGCGTCCGCACGGCATTGCACACCGCACTGGCGGGCGGTGACGGCGACCTCGTCGTCCACCTGGCCAACGCGCAGGTGTGGGATGCGGCCGGGCTGGGCGTCATCGTCGGCGCGCATCACCGAGCCGAGCGTCAGGGGCGTCGCCTCGTCGTCGCCGACGCGTCTCCGCGTCTGTGCCGTCTGCTCCCGGGTACCCGGCTCGACCGTGTCATGAACGTCTCCGGCGCCTGCGGCTACGTCCCGCTGGCGCGCACGGCCTGACGCGCACTGCCTGACGCGTGGCGAAGCCACGACGCACGCGTGCGCCCGGCCTCGCGACCTGAGCACCCGGAACCTCGAGGCGGATCAGAACAGCCGGCGCTCGGAGTCGTCGATGCCCTTCAGCGCGTCGTAGTCGAGCACGACGCAGCGGATGCCGCGATCCTCTGCGAGCGTGCGGGCCTGCGGTTTGATCGTCTGGGCGGCAAAGACGCCGCTGACGGGGGCGAGGTGCGGGTCGCGGTTGAGTAGTTCGAGGTAGCGCGTCAGTTGCTCGACGCCGTCGATCGTGCCGTGGCGCTTGAGTTCGACGGCGACGGTGGCTCCGCCCGAGTCCTTGCACATGATGTCGACCGGCCCGATCGCCGTCATGTATTCGCGCCGCATCAACGTGTAGCCCTCACCGAGGGTCTCGATGTGCTGCGCGAGCAGCTTCTGCAGCTGCGCCTCCACGCCGTCCTTGACGAGGCCCGGGTCGACGCCGAGGTCATGGGCCGAGTCGTGATGGACGGTGTGCAACCGGATGCGCAGCCGGTCGTCCGACTTGCCGTGCTGCACGAGCCACACGCTCGTCACGCCGTCGGCGACCTCGACGTCCTCGGGTTCGACCTCGGCCATCGTGCACGGCGGCGCCATCCAGTTCAGCGGCTTGTAGGAGCCGCCGTCGGAGTGGACAAGCACCGAGCCGTCGGCCTTGACCATGAGCAGGCGCTTGGCGAGGGGGAGGTGGGCCTGCAGGCGCCCCTCGTAGTCGACGCTGCATTCGGCAATCACGATTCGCACCGGACAACCTTACGCGTCGGGCTCCGACTGCCCGGCCAGGACGAAGCAGCTGCCGAGCGTGACGACGAACCCCGCGATGGCAAGCGGCCACGTGCCGCCGCGCACGGCGTCACCGAGCAGGGCGAGGCCGATGGCAGCGGGCACCACCGTCTCGATGGCGAAGGTGATGGCGGCGACGGACGTCGCCTCTCCCGCGTCGAGGGCGAAGCCGTAGGCGGTCATCGCGATGATGCCGTGGGCGATGAGCACCCAGAACGGCCAGCTCGCGATCGTGTGCAGGACGTTGCCGTCCCACGGCAGGATGCGCGCGCCGATCGCGATACCTGCGAATCCGAGCCCCGCGGTGACGGCGAGAAGCGCGCTGTTGCGGGCGCGATACGCCGCGTACCCGAACGGCACGAGGAGGGCCGCGGCCACGAGCGCGGCGGGTGCCAGCCATGTCGGCACCCCGGTGGCGTGACCCTCCTTGGCGCAGACGGCGAGCATGACGAGACCGACGCCGACTCCGACGAGCGCCATGATCTCGCGTCGCGTCAGCTTGGCGTGCAGGACGACGACGGCGAGCACGGCCGTCACCGCGACCGACCCGGCGATGACCGACTGCACGAGGAACAGTGGCAGGGTGCGCAGGGCACCGCTCGAGGCGAGGAAGGCCACACCGTCGAGCGCGAGGCCGACGCCGTACAGCCAGCCGAAGCGCGCACGGGTGATGAGGTCGGCGCCGTCGGGCGCCTCCCTCATGCGCGCCACGCCGATCGCCTGGACGATCGTCGCTCCGCCGTAGACGAGGGCGGCGACGAGGGCGCCGAGCAATCCGAAGATCATGAGGTCATCACGGGGTAGATCGTCCCACGAGCGGTTGGTCGTCGCATCTGAAAGACTGGGCGCATGATCAACACAGTGGGTGTCATCGGGCTCGGCACGATGGGTGCCGGCATCGTCGAAGTCTTCGCCAAGGCGGGGCTCAGCGTCATCGCCGTCGACGGTTCGGCGGAGCTCGCCGAGCGCGGCAAGGGGTTCCTCACGAAATCCCTCGGGCGTGCCCTGAGCAAGGGCAAGCTCTCCGAGAGTGAGCGTGACGAGATCGTCGGCCGCGTCGCGTTCGGCGACGACCTCGCCGCGATGAAGGACGCCGACCTCGTCATCGAGGCGGTGCCGGAGCTGCTCGAGATCAAGACGTCGATCTTCACGACGCTCGACGACATCGTTCGTGACGACTGTGTGCTCGCGACGAACACGTCGTCGCTGTCGATCACCGAGATCGCGAAGTCGACGAAGGAGCCGTCGCGCGTCATCGGCATGCACTTCTTCAACCCGGCGCCGGTGCTGCCGCTCGTCGAGGTCATCCACTCGCTGCTGACCGACGTGAAGCTCGTCGAGGACGTCCGCGAACTCGCCGTCCGCCTGGGCAAGAAGCCGGTCGTCGTCGGCGACCGTGCGGGCTTCGTCGCGAACGCGCTGCTCATCGCCTATCTCGCGCGTTCGATCCGCGCCTACGAGACGGGTCTCGCCTCCCGTGAGGACCTGGATGCTGCGATGGCGGCCGGTGTCGGCTTCCCGATGGGCCCGCTGACGCTGTGCGACCTCATCGGCCTCGACGTCGTCCACGAGGTCTGCGGCGTGCTGTACGACGCGACACATGACCCGAGCGTCGCGTCGCCGCCGCTGCTGCGTCAGATGGTGGCGGCCGGCTACCTCGGTCGCAAGAGTGGCAAGGGCTTCTACACGTACGAGGCGGCCGGTTCGGGCACCCTCGTCGCCGACGAGCGCACGCCCGGTGAGAGCAAGGCGCACAGTGGCCGCGTCGGTCTCGTCGGCGAGGGTGAGCTCGTCGACTCGCTCGCCGAGGAGATGTCGTCAGCGGGCCTCGAGCTCGTGCGGGTCACGGCGGCTGACGAGGCGTCGGCGCTCGAGGGCGTCACGTTCGTCTTCGCCGTCGACGGCGGCGTCGAGGATGACGGGTGCTGCGGCGGCTCGTGCGCCTGTGGTGACGAGTGCTCGTGCGGTCATGTCGAGGGCGACGTCTCCGAGCACGCGCTGCAGATCGAGGAGAAGCCGCTCATGCGCGCCGTGCGCGACGCGATCGGTGACGGCGGCGTCATCGCCACGCTCGGTGAGGGCGCGGCGTCGGAGGCCGCGACCGGTGAGCCGTCGCTCGATGCGTGCGTCGTTCCCGTCGTCCTGCGTGAGAAGCAGCGCGCCGGCCAGGTGCTCGAGATCGGCCGCAGCGTCGCCATCGCGGACGACGCGGTCGAGGCCGTTCGCTCGTTCGCCGCGGCTGCGGGCTGGACGCCGGTCGTCGGCAAGGACCGCGCGGGCCTCGTCGTCGACGCGCTGCTCTACCCACACCTCAACGACGCGGTGAAGATGTTGGACTCGGGCTACGCGAGCGTCGAGGACATCGACACGGCGATGAAGGCCGGCTGCGGTTACCCGAAGGGCCCATTCGAGTTGCTTGACGAGGCCAGCTACGACGACGTCTCCGGTGTGCTGTCGGAGATGTACTTCGAGGCGGGGGAGACGCACCTCGTGCCGTCGCCGCTGCTGACGGAGCACCTGCTCGCGGAGCGGTCCTTCCGAGGCTGATGCCACGGCGCAACAACAGAGCGCAGGACGAGACGCGCGGCGACGTGAGCCGCGCGTTTCGTCCTGTCGACACGGTGCAGACCTACGCGGGCGGCCAGTGGACGGTGCGGGTCCTGCGCGGCAACGCCGACGGCAAGATCTACACGTGCCCGGGGTGTCAGCAGCAGTTGGCGTCATCGCTGCCGCACGTCGTCGTGTGGCCGAATGATCGGCTGGGTGACGTGACGGATCGTCGTCACTGGCACACGAGTTGCTGGCGAGCGCGAGATCGCCGTCCGCCGCGGGGTTCGTGGCGGTGAGTGTGCGCTCGCGGTCGCATAGGGTCGAGGGCGGACGACGAAGTCCGGGTTTCGTCGTGATCGTCGAGGAGGGGCGTTGAGCCTGCAGGAGATTCGCTCGAACACGGTGCTCGCTGCGCGCCGTCAGGACGTCGAACTGCACACCGCCGACGGGTTGACGCTCGTCGGTGAGTTGGCGCTGCCGCTCGAGCGAGACCCGGTGGCCACGCTCGTCACGCTGCATCCGCTGCCGACGCACGGCGGTTTCATGGACAGCCATGTCTACAAGAAGGCCGCCAACCGGCTGCCGGCGCTCGCGGACATCGCGGTGCTGCGGTTCAACACGCGTGGCACGTCGTCGCCGCGCGGGACGTCGGAGGGTGCGTTCGACTCGGCTGACGGCGAGCGTTTCGACGTCGCCGCCGCCATCGAGTTCGCGGAGTTCCACGAGTCGCCGGCGCTGACCAATCGTTGGCTGGTGGGGTGGAGCTTCGGCACGGATCTGGCGCTCATGCACGGGCTCGATCCGTCGATCGAGGGCGCGATCCTGCTGTCGCCGCCGCTGCGGTGGTCGCAGCCCGAGCACCTGGCGGCGTGGGCCGAATCGCGCAAGCCGGTGACGGCGCTCGTGCCCGAACTGGATGACAACCTGCGCCCCGACGAGGCGCGCGAGCGGTTCGCGGCCATTCCGCAGGCTGACGTCATCGGCGTCGATGGCGCGAAGCACCTGTGGGTGGGGGAGAAGTACGTGCGGCGCGTGCTCGACGAGATCGTGCGCATCGTCGCGCCGTCGAAGCTGCCCGAGGGTGGCCTGCCGACCGAGGTCGACGCTTCGCTCGTGGTCGAGGGCTGAGTCGACACTGAAGCGGTGGGCGCCTCTTTGAGTCCCGTAGTGGCTGTCTCGGACCGGTTGTCGACACTGACGTTCTGCGCCGCGAGGTTCTGCACGTCGTTCTGCTACCCCCTGACCGGGGCATGACCACGTGCAGAGCCACCCCAGCTTGAGTGGTGCAGAAACGACCGTTTGTGCACCAGTTCCCTCGCGGTTGAGCGCGACATTTTGGCAGGCTTAGAGCCATGCCGGAAACAGAGGAGGCTCTCACCAGGACCGCCTACAACGTTGTGGCCGACGTGTACGCCGACCACTTCCGTACCACCGAAGGCGAACAGCCCATCGACTTGGCCATGATCGACCACTTCGTCGCACTCCTGCACGAGCCTCGCGTGGTCCTGGATGCTGGCTGCGGGGCAGGGCGAATGCTGCCCTATTTGGCTGGGCTCGGATGCCACCCGGAGGGCATCGACCTCTCACCCAACATGGTCCGCAGGGCACGAGCCGACCACCCTGACTTCACCGTCGCCGTGGGGAGCCTGACGCACCTGCCCTACGCAGACGAAGTCTTCGACGGCGTCTTCTCCTGGTACTCCACCATTCACAACCCGGATGAAGACCTCGAAGTCATGGTTGCGGAGATGGCCCGCGTACTGCGCCCGGAAGGGGTGCTGCTCCTCGGTTTCCAGGTGGGACACGGCATGCGCCGGGTAGGTCGCGGATATGCGGCACGCGGCTATGACGTGGTGATGGCCAGATACCACCGAAGTGTCGAGAGCCTGACTGCTCTCTTGGAGGAGCATGGACTCACGGTGAGCGCTCAACTGGAGCGGTCACCTGTGGGCTCGGAAGAAGACGCGCAAGCCGTGATCATCGCGCAGCGATCTCAGCCCGCCTGAATGGTGTGGCTCAAACGAACGGTTTCGTGGAGCGTGGGAACCAGCGCCCCTGCCCTAGGGAGAAGGCGCAGTAGCGTGAGGGCGGCGCCACGAGGGCGTCGCGGCCAGCGGAGAGGACGCTCGTGGTCGACCTGTCCGTACTACCGGGCTTCCTCGGTGTCATTCTGGTGTTCCTCATCCCACCCGGCCCAGACATGGCGTACATGCTCGCGGTCGGACTCGAGGGAGGGCGGAGAGCCGCGCTCAAAGCGATCCTTGGCATCGCTACCGGAATGAGCGTCTACGCCGCCGCAGTCGTTGTTGGCCTGGGTGAGGTCGCCAGAAGTCACCCTGATTTGCTGACCGGCCTGAAGCTGCTTGGGGCTGCTTATCTGCTCTGGCTGTCGGTGACTACCGTGCGCCATGCTCGCGAGATGTCGGGACTGCTGCACGGATAGGTGACGTTGATGATGGAAGGGCCCCGCCGGCGGCGCGTGTGACTCCATAGGTGACTGGCAGGCGCTCAGCTTTGCCTTGCAACTGATTCGCCCACGTGCCGTCGGTGCGGGCATCCGAGTCTGGTTCGCGCTGGCCGGGGTGAGCATGACTTCATACGAGCTTGGCTGCGACCCCATCAACGTCTTGTCTGCCCCACCCCCGGCCCGC
>NZ_JAGEKQ010000045.1:0-14611 GCF_017565385.1 Dermacoccus sp. NHGro5
GAGATGTGCCTCGCGGGGGCGCAGCGTCACGTGCGTCACGAGATCCCGTTCTTCACCGGCCCGATGACGACGATGGACAAGTTCGTCTCGCGTCTGCGCTGACGCTCTCGCGTGGCCGCGCGGGGCGAGGCAATCGTCGCCCGGTCATGACGAAGGCCCGGTTCGAGTTCTCACTCGAACCGGGCCTTCGTCATGCGGCCTCACCGCGGCCTCCCGCGTCCCGTCACGTCAGCACGTCAACGACGCGGGGGAGGCTGCGTCAGCGGGCGGCCTCCGTCGCGACGGCGTCGACGGAGCCGACCCACCACTGGTAGTGATCGAGCACGTCGTGCGCGATCTGTTCCTTCGTGTACGTGTCGATCTCGTACGTGCCGCCGCCGGGCACGACGACCTCGAGCTGGCACGAGGTGTCGTCGGCCTCCACCATGCGCGATCCGTACGAGGCGACCTTCACCCGTCGGATGTGCGTGAGGTAGTGGAAGTCGTCGAAACCGGGCCCCTGCGCGTGGACGGTGAGCGTCACCGTCCGCGCGACGTGACGGCTCGGATCCGCGTTCGTCTCGACGACGGCGTCGACGCCGCTGTTGCGCAGTTCGGCCGCGACCTCCTCGAGGGCCGGTTCGACGACACTCGTCATGCGCGTCTCGAGCGTGCGCAGCGAGACGGTGCCGAACTGGCGTGCCAGCCGGTTGCGCCACGAACCCTGCGTCGGCGCGGGTGGCGCCGACACGATCGACGAGCGCAGCGAAGCGCGCAGCGCGTCGCTCTGACGCCGCTCGCCCTCGAGCGCGCGATGCAACCCGATCATGACGAGCACCATGACGACCGCGAACGGCAACCCCATGACGACGGTCGCCGACTGCAGCGCCTTGATGCCGCCGACGACGAGCATCGCCACCGTCAGCAGACCGGTCGCGGCGGCCCACAGGATGCGAACCCACGGCTTCGCGTCCGTCTCCGGGTCGGGCAGCGTCGACGAAAGGTTCGCCATGACGAGCGCGCCGGAGTCGGCCGAGGTCACATAGAACAGCAGGCCGACGAACGTCGCGAGCCCGATGATGAACGTCGCGGCCGGGTACTGCTGGAGCAGGTCGAAGAACCCCGTCTCCGGTGCGTTGACGGCCGATTCGCCGAACGCCGCGTGCCCGCCCCGGATGCGCTCGATCGCGCTGTTGCCGAACATCGTCACCCACATGACGATGTAGAGGAACGGGATCGTCAGCGTGCCGGTGACGAACTGCCCGATCGTGCGCCCCTTCGAGATGCGCGCGAGGAACATGCCGACGAAGCTCGCCCAGGCGATCCACCAGGCCCAGAAGAACAGCGTCCAGCCGTTCATCCAGTCGGCGGGGTAGTCGTAGGCCATCGTGTCCATCGTCATGCCGGGGAACATCGAGACGAAGTCGCCGACGTTCATGACGGCGGCGCGCAGCAGGAACGACGTGTCGCCGAACACGAGCACCCAACCCGCGAGCAGCAGCGCCAGGATGACGTTGAGCTGGCTGAGGATGCGGATGCCCTTGTCGACGCCGGATGTCGCCGAGATCGTCGCCATGACGACGGCGAGGACGACGAGGCCGATCTGCACCGGCAGGCCCTGCGGCGCGCCGAACAGCACGTCGAGGCCGACGTTGAGCATGACGACACCGATACCCAGGCTCGTCGCGACACCGAAGATCGTGCCGAGGACGGTGGCGATGTCGACTGCGTTGCCGATGCCACCCTTGATGCGCTTGCCGAACAGCGGGTACAGCGCTGAACGGACGGCGAGCGGCAGCCCCTTGCGGTGGGCGAAGTAGCCGAGGGCGAGGCCCATCAGCGTGTACATGCCCCACCCGGTGATGCCGTAGTGGAAGAGCGTCCAGACCGTCGCCTCACGTGCCGATTCGACGGTGCCGCCCTTGCCGGCCGGCGGGTTGAGGTACTGCGTCGCCGGTTCGGCCACCGCGAAGAACATGAGGTCGGTGCCGATGCCGGCGGCGAACAGCATGCACGCCCACGAGAACGTCGAGTACTCGGGCCGGTCCGAGTCGGCGCCCATGCGCACCTTCGAGTGACGCAGCGCGATGTACGCGACGAAGACGAGCGTCGCCGTCGCGAGGAGGATGTAGAACCAGCCGAACCAGTCGCCCATCCATGCCGTCAGATCACCGAGCTGCTTCTCGGCGGTCTTGGGGGCGACGAGGCACCATCCGGCGACGAGGACGATGAAGACGGCCGTGCCGCCGAGGACGACAGGCTTGACCTTGGGGTCGACGACCTGTTCGTCCTCGACGGTGACGGTGGCGGGGCTGCTCACGGCTGCTCCGCCATCACCTTCGCGGCGCTCGGGATCTCGTCCTTGGCGTCCCAGGCGTCGTTGCGGGGGTCACCCTGGGGCCACAGCGGCATCCCGGCCTTCGCGCGGTAGACCGGCGGGTCCTGCGGCTCGAGCATCGTGTTGCCGGCGATGAGGTCGGCGGCGCGCTCGGCGACCATCATGACGGGCGCGTAGATGTTGCCGTTCGTGATGCTCGGGAAGACCGAGGCGTCGGCGACGCGCAGGCCTTCGGTGCCGTGCACCTTCATCGAGTTCGGGTCGACGCACGACATCTCGTCGGTGCCCATCTTGACCGAGCAGCTCGGGTGCAGGGCCGTCTCCGCGTCCTTCGCGATCCAGTCGATGATCTCCTGGTCGGTGGCGCAGTCGGGCCCGGGGCTGATCTCGCCGCCGTCGAACGAGGCGAACGCGGGCTGCGACAGGATGTGACGCGCGGTGCGCACGACCTCGACCCACTCGCGACGGTCGTTCTCCGTCGACAGGTAGTTGAACAGGATGCTCGGGTGCTGCTTCGGGTCGGCGTTCTTGATGCGCACGTGACCGCGCACGTCAGAGTTCATCGGGCCGATGTGCACCTGGTAGCCGTGCTCGTGGTCACCGCCGGTGCCGTCGTAGCGGACGGCGACGGGCAGGAAGTGGAACATCAGGTTGGGGTACTGGACGTCCTCGTTCGTGCGGAGGAAGCCGCCGGCCTCGAAGTGGTTGGAGGCGCCGACACCGGAGTTGAGGAACAGCCACTGCGCACCGATGTACGGGGCCTTCCACTTCTTCAGCCACGGCTGGATGGAGACGGGCTGTTTCGACTCGTGCTGCAGGTACACCTCGAGGTGGTCCTGGAGGTTCTCACCGACTCCGGGCAGCTCGACGCGCGGCGTGACGCCGGCCTCGCGCAGGTACTCGGGGTTGCCGACGCCCGAGAGCTGCAGCAGCTGCGGGGTGTTGAACGCTCCACCGCACAGGATGACCTCGCCGGCGTCGACGCTGTGGTGACGACGGCCGCCGCGCACGAAGTCGACACCCGTGACGCGGTTGCCGTCCCAGCGCAGCTTCGTGACGAACGACAGCGTCGCGATGTCGAGGTTCTTGCGGTTCTTGATCGGCCACAGGTACGAGCGCGACGCGCTCATGCGCGAGCCGTTGAACGTGTTGTGGTCGAAGGGCGCGAAGCCCTCCTGGCGGTAGCCGTTGACGTCGTCCGTCAGCGCGTAGCCGGCCTGCTGCGTCGCCTCGAAGAAGGCCTGGAACAGCGGCGACGACGCGGGGCCGCGCTCGAGCACGAGGGGGCCGGAGCCGCCGCGCCAGGCGTCAGCGCCGGCGAGCGTCGTCTCCATGCGCTTGAAGTACGGCAGGCAGTGCTTGTAGTCCCAGTCCTGCATGCCCTCGAACGATGCCCACTTCTCGTAGTCGCCGGGGTTGCCGCGCTGGAAGATCATGCCGTTGATCGAGCTCGAACCACCGAGCACCTTGCCGCGCGTGTGCGCGACGCGGCGGCCGCCCATGTAGGGCTCCGGGTCGGTCTCGTACTTGTAGTCGTACAGCGGGTTGCCCGAGGGGAACATGAGCGCGGCGGGCATGTGGATGAGCGGGTCGAACTTGAAGTCGGCGCGCCCCGCCTCGAGGACGAGGACGCTCGTGCCGGCGTCCGCCGAGAGGCGGTTGGCGAGGGCGGAACCGGCGGATCCACCGCCGACGATGACGTAGTCGTAACGCTTCTTCATGGTGTCTCTCCTGATCGTTCGATCGGTCTCGGTGTCGTGGGTGCGCTCAGGCCTGCTCGCGACCGGAGAACCAGTCGGCGGGCGCGGGGCGCGTGTTGTGCCAGATGTGCTTGGTCTCGACGTACTCGCCGAGGCCGGCCTCACCGAGTTCGCGGCCGATGCCGCTCTGCTTCATGCCGCCCCACTCGGCCTGCGGGACATAGGGGTGGTAGTCGTTGATCCAGATCGTGCCGTGACGCAAACGCTTCGCGACGCGCTCCGCGCGGCCGGCGTTCTCCGTCCACACCGCGCCGGCGAGGCCGTAGATCGTGTCGTTCGCGATGGCGACGGCGGCGTCCTCAGCCTCCTCGCGCGTGGCGCCGGAGAACGTCTCGACCGTGAGGACGGGGCCGAACGACTCGTCGTGGACGCACGCCATCGAGGCGTCGCACGCGTCGAGGATCGTCGGGAGGTAGTAGGAGCCGTTCGCGAGTTCACCCTCGCCGCGCTTGCCTCCGGTGCGCAGCACGGCGCCGTCGGCGACGGCCCGCTGCACGTAGGCGTCGACCTTCTCGAGGTGCGCCTCGCTGATGAGCGGGCCCGTCTCGGCGTCGTCGTCGAACGGGCCGCCGAGGCGGATCAGCTCGCAGCGACGCACGAGTTCGTCGACGACCTCGTCGTGGATCGACTCCTCGACGATCAGACGCGCACCGGCGGAGCACACCTGGCCCGAGTCGAGCATGATCGCGGTCAGGGCGTTGTCGATGGCGGCGGGCAGGTCGGCGTCGGCGAAGACGACGTTGGGGTTCTTGCCGCCGAGTTCGAGGGCGACCCGCTTGACCGTCGGGGCGGCCGCGGCCATGATCGCGCGGCCGGTGACGACGCCACCGGTGAAGGAGACGAGGTCGACCTCCACGTTCTCCGTCATCTCGACGCCGACGCTCGAGCCCGGGCCGAGGACGAGGTTCGCGACGCCCGCGGGCAGGCCGGCCTCGGCGAGGGCGTCCATGAGCCACATCGCGCTCTGCGGCGTCAGTTCGGCGGGCTTGAGGACGAACGTGTTGCCCGCCGCGAGCGCCGGTGCGACCTTCCACGCCGTCTGCAGCAGCGGGTAGTTCCAGGGCGTGATGAGCGAGCACACACCCACCGGCTCGGTGACGACGCGGCTCGACACGTCCGGCATGCCCGTCTCGACGACGCGGCCGGCGTGCTGCGTCGTCAGCGCCGAGAAGTGGCGGAAGACACCGATGATGTCGTCCATGTCGATGAGCGACTCGGCGTAGCGCTTGCCCGTGTCCTGCGACTCCATGCGCGCGACCTTCTCCTTGTCCCGCTCCAGCAGGTCGGCGAGTTTCGCGAGCAGGGCGGCGCGCTCGGGGGCGGGCGTGTTCGGCCACTCACCCGAGTCGAACGCGCGACGTGCGGCGGCGATGGCCTTCGCCGCGTCCTCGGCCCCGGCCTCGTCGACGACGATGACCTCGCTGCCGTCGGCCGGGCAGGTGATGGTGCGCTTCTCGCCGGACGCTGCGGCGACCCATTCGCCGTCGATGTACAGGGTGTTCATTCGGCCTCCTCGTGCTCGGTGCGTGACGCAGGCGACGAGCCGGCCGCCCTGGGTGCGGGCGTCTCGTGACGTGCGCGACGCGGGTCTGGCCTGCCCGTGCGACGCGACGGGCGGGTGGCCAGAGGGGATATAACGTGCGTTATCGACACCAGGATAACGCACGTTATATTCTGGTGATGTGAACACCCGAACACCCGTGCGTGAACGGCTGCTGGACGCGGCCGACTCGCTCCTCTTCATCGAAGGTGCCTTCGCGACGCCCGTCGACACGATCCTCAAGCGCGCGGGCGCCTCGCCGCCCAGCCTCTACGCCCACTTCGGCAACAAGGAGGGGCTGATCGCCGCGGCGCTGCGACGTCGCCTGAACATCTGGACCCAGGTGTGGGACGACGCGATCGCCGCCGCCGCCGATGATGAGGAACGCCTGCTCGCGCTGTGGCCGGCGCTCGCGACCTACCAGGCGGAGCGCCTGCCCGAGCGGTGGTGCGCGTTCAGCGGGACGAGCGCCGCCATCGTCAACCCTGGCCCGGATCTGCGCGCCGTGCTCGAGGAGGAAACGGCGCTACTGCGCGACAGGCTGCTGGCGTACAGCGAACCCGTTGCAGGGGCGGCGGCGCCGCACCTGGCGTCAGCGCTCATGACGATCTACGCCGGGACGCTCGCGCTCATGCTTCGCGAACCGTACGAGGACGCCCTCGAGGAGGGGCGACGTGCCGCCGAGATGCTCGTGCGCTCGTATCGCGTCGCGCGGGAGCGGGCGGTCTGAGATTGGAGCGCCGCTCGTGCTCGCGCGTGGGCCGGCGGACAGGGCGCGGTGACGCAAACTGCACGAGAAATGCGCATCTGCACGAGGAGTGTGCGGCACATTCCTCGTGCAGATGCGTAATTTTCGAGCAGATCCTCCGCGGCAGGGTTGGGGCTACGTCAGGATCGGGCGTGGCGACCGTCAGTTCGTGGCGGGCCGCAACGTCATGCTGATCGAGTTGATGCAGTAGCGCTCGTCCGTCGGCGTCGAAAAACCTTCACCGCGGAAGACGTGGCCGAGGTGGCTGTCGCACTTCGCGCAGCGCACCTCGGTGCGTATCATGCCGTGGCTGCGATCCTCGATGAGACGGACGTCGTCAGCATCGGCGGGCGCGAAGAACGCGGGCCAGCCGCATCCGCTGTGAAACTTCTCGCGGCTCGTGAACAGTTCGGCGCCGCAGGCGCGGCACGCGTAGACGCCCTCGGTCTCGGTGTCGGTGTACTCGCCACGGAAGGCCGGCTCGGTGCCGCCCTCGCGCAGGACGGCGTACTCGGCGGGGGAGAGCGTGGCTCGCCAGTCCTGCTCGGACGTCGGGGTGGTCGGGTCGCTCATCGAAGAACCTCCTGGACGAGGGCGTCGGCGCCGCCGAGTGGCGGGCCGTGGGGTGTCGAGTCATCGTCGCTCGAGCGGTGAGCCCTCTCGCTGGTGCTGGCAGCGTCCCCCGAGCAGGGGCGGCCTGACAAACGGTTCGGGCTCACGTCATCGTCAACCACGCGGGGCGCCGGTTCGTTCCCGCAGGACGCAGTCGCCGCAGACCGTGTCGCGTGAGTTGCCCGGCAGCCGATAGAGCTGACAGCAGCTGTGACGGCGAAAGCTCACTGTCCCGATGCGGCCGTCGGTCAGTGGTCGGCCACGGGCTGCGGTCAGTGCCGTGAGGCAGGCATCGGCGATCTGTCTCACCGCCGTCGACTGGCCGGGATCGACCCTGACGACGGTGCGCGCCGCGCCATGGAGCGCCGACGCCACGTTGCCCCAGGCAATCGAAGCTGACGGCGTCAGCGCGGTCGACGTCAGGGGAATTGCCAGTCGATCGACGAGGGCGCGGGCGAAGTGATCGACGCTCGTGTTGACGGCGACGCTCGCGTCGCTGGCGGCGTGTGCGACGGGGGTGGCGAGCGCCGGCCGGGCACTCCATTCGGGGGAGAGCGCCAGCGGAAACGTGGTCGTGCCGTCGTCCTGCCAGAACAGTTGGTCGAGCGTGGGGACGCAGGCACCTCTCGAGCCCCCGGAGGGTGTATTCCGCAGCGCCGACCCGATCCACGGTGACAGCACCCGCGCGCACACCCCGAGATGCAAGACGGCGCCGAGCGCACGGACGTCGACATCATCGGAGTGAAGAGAACCGGCAGCGGCCGTCCGCTCGCGAGCTCGGTCGATCCACGCGCCCAGGGCGCCACGGGACGCGAGGTCGGCGCCGAGGGGCCGCCAATCCGCCCCCGGCGTCATGGCATCCACGCGGAAGAACGGGCCCAGGTCGGGCTCGCTCACGCGGGAGGCGGAGGGGGACGGCATGCCTCAACCCTGCCAAGGCGAGTGGGGCGAGGCAACGCGGGGCGGGCATCTGTCGCCTACGCTTCGAGCATGGCGTCCACCGCAGTGACCCTCGAGATTCCCGGCCCCGACGGCGAGGAGCGCACCGTCAGGGTGTCGAGTCCCGACCGCGTCGTCTATCCCGACGACGGGGTGACGAAGCTCGACCTCGTCGAGTATGTGCTCGCCGTGGCCGAGCCGTTTCTGCGCTGGAGCGGCGATCGGCCTGTCGCGTTGGAGCGTTACCCGAAGGGGCTGGCGGACAAGCCGTTCTTCAGCAAGAACCCGCCCAAGGGTGCGCCGAGTTACGCGCGCAGTGTGATGTGCACGTACCCGAGCGCCCGGGCGCACGAGCAGCTCGTCCTCGACGAGCCCGCGATGCTCGCCTGGTGCGTGCAGATGAACACGGTGACGTTTCATCCGTGGCCCGTGCGCGCCGAGAACAACGACAATCCTGACGAGCTGCGCATCGACCTCGACCCGCAGCCGGGGCGCGATTTCGCTGATGCCGTCGAGGCGGCGTTCGCGCTCAAGGAGCTCATGGAGTCGCTGGGGTTCACACCGTTCGTCAAGACGTCCGGCAACCGTGGCGTCCATGTGTATGCACGCATCGCGCCGACGCGGGAGTTCCTCGACGTGCGTCACGGTGTCATCGGCATTGCGCGCGAGTTGGAGCGTCGGCTGCCCGATCTGGTGACGACGGAGTGGTGGAAGGAGCTGCGCGGCGAGAAGGTGTTCGTCGACTTCAACCAGGCGAACCGCGACCGGACGATCGCCGCGGCGTATTCGCCGCGGCCGCTGCCGGGTGCGCCGGTCTCGATGCCGGTGGCGTGGTCGCAGCTGCGTGACGTCACGCCGTCCGACTTCACGGTGCGCACCGTGCCCGGCATCGTCGCTGCGGACGGTGACGCATGGGCGCGGGCGCCGGGGGAGTCGATGAACGACCATGTCGGTGACGTCGACGCGGCCATCGCGCTGTGGGACGCCGACGTCGAACGCGGCCTGCCCGAGCTGCCGTTTCCGCCCGATTACCCGAAAATGCCCGGTGAGCCGCCGCGCGTGCAGCCGAGCCGCGCCAAGAAAGACGCGCCGTGACGCCGTGGCTCGAGACCGAGCGGCTCGTGCTGCGCGAGCCGTTGGACGCCGACGTCGACGCGTGCCGCGCGAGCCCTCGGACGCCGACGTCGACGCGTGCTGGCGCATCCACGGGGATCCGCGGACGTATGCCCATCTGCCGTCGGGGCGCATGAAGGCGGCCTCCGAGGCCGTCGACCTCATCGCGTCGTGGCGCGCGCACTGGCGTCAGCACGGGTTTGGGTACGCAGCCGTCGTCGACGACACGGGCGAGGTCGTCGGTTTCTGAGGCGTAGAGCTGCGTGACCTCGGTGGCGAGCCCGTGCTCAACCTCTACTACCGCTTCGACTCCGACCACTGGGGCCCGGGTTACGCGGCCCAGGCCGCCAGCGCCGTCGTCGAATGGGCGCTGCGCCAGGGGCCTGACGCGCCGCTCGTCGCCGTCATGGCGACGAACAACCCGGCGTCAGCGCGGGTGGCGGAGCGCGTGGGGCTGTAGCTCAGCGACCGCCAGCACGATCGCGACCCGTCGAACACGTCATCTGGGAGGCGCCGCGAGCGACGTAGTCGTGCGACGCGTGCGTTGCCACGTCGAGCCCAGCGGCGAGGTTGCTCGCGGTCGCGCGATGTGATGCGCGACAGCCGTAGGGGTGCGTGGAGTATTCGATGGGGTGCGGCTCTGTGACCCAGTCAACTCTAATTGACACGCCCTGCTGCGCGACCTAGCCTCAGGGCATGCCCAAGATCAGTAAGCCCCTGCCCCAGGAACTGCGCGGAATCTCCGAGAAGTCCGTCGAAGAGGCGGCCGCGCGCATCATGGAGGGCTTCCGGGTGCAGACGCACCTGTTCACCAAGGACGAGCTCGAGGGGCTCGCCATGCTCAACAACCTCATGTCCGACACGATCAAGTGGGTCGTCGCCGAGCGTCGCGCCAAGGGCGACTCGTGGGCCCAGATCGGCGAGAGCCTCGGCATCAGCAAGCAGGCGGCGCAGCAGCGCTTCGGCAAGAAGGCCGACAAGCCCGTCGTCGACGAGAACATCGCGCTGGCGGGCTGACGCGCTCGCCTGTACACATCTGCGATCTTCGTCCATATTCACGCCGGCGTCCGTTGGGACCTGCTGGCTTGAGAATGTGGACGAAGATCGCAGATGTGGACGCAAATCGAGAAAGGAAACGGGATTCGCGAAGGGGACAGGAATCGCAGAACGGTCGTCGTCAGGGGAGTAGGGACGACGGGGGAGCGATGACGACGGGGATGCCGGGGCGCTGGGCGTGACGACGAACGGGCGTGACGGCGAACCAGGCGCGGCGGGTCAGCCGCGTCGCAGCACCTCTCCGAGGTCATAGTCGGGGGCGCGTTCAACCTGCTCGAGAGTGCAGGAAGTCGGCTCGCGGTCGGGGCGCCAGCGCAGGAACGTCACGGCATGACGGAAGCGGTTGCCCTCCAACTGATCGAACGCGACCTCGACGACGCGTTCGGGGCGAAGGGGCACGAACGAGACGTCCTTCGAGCTGCTGAAGCGTGAGCGATCCGTCTCACCGTGCGCGGCGTTGCCGTCGGCGTCGCGCACGACGAGCGGGTCGAGTTCGTCGAAGAGTTCGCGCCGTCGCGCCGCCGTGAACGCGCTGACGCCCCCGACGTTGTGCAACTCGCCGTCCGCGTCGGCGAGCGCGAGCAGCAGCGATCCGACGCCATCGCCGCTCTTGTGCACGCGATAACCGACGACGACGGCTTCGGCCGTGCGCTTGTGCTTGATCTTGAGCATCGTGCGCTTGCCCGGCTCGTAGACGTCGGAGCGACGCTTCGCGACGACGCCGTCGAGCCCCGCGCCCTCGAACTGCTCGAACCAGCGACGTGCCTCGTCGGCGTCGCGCGTCGTGCGCGTCAGGTAGACCGAATCGCTCGTCGGCCACTGCGCGAACAGCGCCTCCAGACGTGCGCGACGTTTCTCGAACGGCTCGCCCATGACGTCGTCGTCGCCCTCGGCGAGCAGATCGAACGCGACGAACTGCGCCGGCGTCTCTGCGGCCAACTTCTCGATGCGCGACGCGGCGGGGTGGATGCGTGCGCTGAGCGCGTCCCAACTGAGCCGCTCATGCCCGGGCGAGCCCTGACGCAGCACGATCTCACCGTCGAGGACGACACGCTCGGGCAGCGCCAACTTCAGCGCCTCGACGAGTTCCGGGAAGTAGCGCGTCAGCAACTTCGAGCCGCGCGAGTGCAACTCGACGTCGTCGCCGTCCCGCGCGACGATGCAGCGGAAACCGTCCCACTTCGGTTCGTAGGTGAACTCGTCACCCTCCGGCACGCTCGTGACGGCCTTCGCGAGCATCGGTTGGACGGGCAGTGTGATGGGCAAGCTCATGCCACCCATTGTCGCCCCATCCGTGTCGCCGCGGCCCGTGCTTCGGCGCTGCTCCGATCCGAGATGAGGCGTCACTCATGACCATCACGACCGGAACGCGCGCAGCGGCACACCCCGGCCACGAGTGAACGAACGAGCGGTCGCCGAAACCAGAAGCGTCCCGACAGCGGGGAGGTCGGCGCGACGAACACCCTCGATCACCGATGAACGAACGGGGCGCTCGAGGCAGCTGAAGGCGCCCGACGGCGTGAGGCCGCCGCGATGAAACAATTGAAGAGTGAAGCGTCTCAGTAGCCGCCAGTCCGTCGTGCTCGGTCTCGGAACGGGCGCGGCGCTCGCCGCGACGACGAGCGCGGCGTCCGTCACCATCGCGGCGGTCTTCGCGCGCAAGCTCGTCACACCTGAGAAGGAAAAACCGAACGACGCGGACGTCCTGACCGTCCGTCACGGCCTCGACGGGGTGGCCACGAGCGCAGTCTTCGCGTCGAGCGTCGAATCCCTCGCGCCCGGCCGCTACGGGCTGTACTGGGACGACGAACGCGGCCACGCTCGCATCGGCGAGATCCTCGGTCACACCGACGCGGGCGGCGTCATCCGGGCCGTCGACGCCGTCACGCGCGGCGAGCTCCTCCCGGGCCCCGCCCGCTGGAGCGGCTGGTACGTCGACGGTTCGCCCCAGGACGCGTACGGCATCCGAACCGAAGAACTCGCGCTTCCCACCGTCAACGGCCGCGCGCCGGCATGGGTGACGCGCGCCGGCGACGGCACCCGCTGGGCGGTTCTCGTCCACGGCCGCGGCGCCCGTCGCGGGGAGACGTTGCGCGCCGTCCCGGTGCTCACCGACCTCGGCATCTCGTGCATCATCCCGAGCTACCGCAACGACTCCGACGGGCCCGCCAGCAGCGACGGCAAGTACGCCCTCGGACTCACCGAGTGGGAAGACGTCGATCTCGCCCTCGAGTTCGCGCTGCGGGAGGGCGCGCGCAGCATCGACCTGCTCGGCTGGTCGATGGGCGGCGCGATCGTCATGCAGGTACTCGCGCGCAGCGGCCACGCGGGGGCGGTGCGTCGCGTCGTCCTCGACGGGCCGGTGCTCGACTGGGCCGACGTCATGGCTCACCATGCGCGGGCCAATCGGCTGCACCCGCGCCTCGCCGACCTCGCGGCACGTCTGTTGGGCGGCAACCGATCGAGCCGGCGGATGACGGGGCTCGCGCAGGCGATCGACGTCACGCTGACGAACTGGGTCGCGCGCGCCGGCGAGCTGACGAAGCCGATGCTCGTCATCCACTCCGTCGACGACGAGTTCGTGCCCTACGGACCGAGCGCGGAGCTCGCACGGCTGCGCCCTGACATCGTCACCTGGCAGCGCTGGGAGCAGGCCCGACATGTGCGCGAGTGGAACACCGACCCGGCCCGTTGGGAGCGATGCGTCCGCGAGTTCCTCGCTCGCTGAGGGCCGTTCGTACGCCTGATCGCTGCGGAACGAGCGGGTGGTGGTCGCTCTGTCGCCGACGAGCGTTGAATCGGCGTCCTTCGAAAGCGTTGCGCCCCAACGGATCACCGTGATCTCACCGAATCGCTTGTCCGTGCGGAAGCGAAGTACATGACAACGCCGGTCGGGTCTGCCACGATGACTGGTATGTCCAAGAAGGCCAAGAGCGAGTCGCCCGAGGCGCCCGAGAAGGCAGCGAAGAGCGCCTCCTCGTCGTCGAAGGCCGCCACCAAGAGCGACACGTCCAAGTCGGCGAAGGAGGCGGGTACGTCGTCGAAGACGTCCGCCAAGACCACGGCCGCCGGGGGAGCGTCCACGAAGACCACGACGTCTGACGCGCAGCCGAAGAAGAAGTCGGCTGACAAGGCGTCGAACAAGTCGTCCTCGAGCAAGAAGTCGGCTGACACGACGGCGAAGTCCGACGCGAAGAAGAAGTCCGAGGCGACGAAGAAGTCCGAGGCGAGCGCGGCCAAGACGGCGGCCACGTCGAAGACCGCCGAGACGAGGGCGTCGACAGCGAAGGGCGAGAAGAAGGCGAAGAAGTCGGCGTCCGACGCCACGTCCGAGGCGAGGAACGTCGGCACGTCGACGAGCACGGCCCGCCTTGCGCCCGCCAAGGTGGCTCGTCTCAAGCAGGCCGAGGAGGTCATCGCCAACGTCGGCCGTGACGAGGCGACGCGCAAGGGGACGAAGAAGTTCAAGGCCGTCAAGAGCGACTTCGCCTCGGCGCTGCGCGTCGGTGAGGGGTTCGTCCTCGCCGACCTGGACGCGTCGTCCACGCCCGCGTTCGACGGCGGGCCCAAGAAGGCCGAGAAGGTCATGCGCAAGACGGGCGACGAGCTCGCTGACCTGCAGGAGCGGCTCTACGCGAGCGAGCGTCACCCCGGCGGGCGCAGCGTCCTGCTGCTCGTGCAGGGCATGGACACCTCCGGCAAGGGCGGCATCATGCGTCACGTCGTCGGCACGATGGACCCACAGGGCGTCGAGCTGACGGCCTTCAAGACGCCGACGAAGGAAGAGCAAGCGCATCCGTTCCTGTGGCGCATCCGCAATGCGCTGCCCAAGCCCGGTTATGTCGGGGTGTTCGACCGGAGCCAGTACGAGGACGTCCTCGTCGTGCGTGTCCACGACCTCGTCTCGCGACCGGTGTGGATGCGTCGCTACGGCCAGATCAACGCGTTCGAGGAGTCGGTCGTCGCGAATGGCACGACGATCATCAAGGTGATGCTCCACATCTCCGCCGACGAGCAGAAGGCGCGCCTTGCCGAGCGTCTCGAGGACCCGGAGAAGTTCTACAAGTTCAACCCGGGCGACCTCGTCGAACGCTCCTACTGGAGTGAGTACCAGGAGGCCTACCAGGCGCTGCTGGAGAAGACGTCGACGGACGTCGCGCCGTGGTTCGTCGTCCCGGCCGACAACAAGTGGTATGCGCGTCTTGCTGTGCAGCAGCTCGTCCTCGAGCACCTGCGCGCCCTCGCCCTCGAGTGGCCGGAGGCGACGTTCGACGTCCCCGAGCAGCGCGCTCGCCTCGACAAGCTCTGACGTCCACGCCGCGGGCCGGGTCCGTACGAGCACGGCCGGCGGCGCGCAGCCACGAGAAGACGAACATGACGAGGGGCTGACCGGTTCGATCGAACCGGTCAGCCCCTCGTCATGCGTTCGTCAGCTCTCTGTGCGCGGCGCCTGCAGCACCGCGAGGGTGCGCGGGGGCAGCTTGACGGTGTCGCCGCCGCTCAGTTCGACGCCTGCTTCGGCGTCC
>NZ_JAGEKQ010000046.1:0-12545 GCF_017565385.1 Dermacoccus sp. NHGro5
CGCTTGATCGTCGTCAGGCCTTCGTGAACTCGAGGTCGAGGTTGATCTTGATCTTCTCGCTGATCAAGACGCCGCCACCGTCGAGGGGAGCGTTGAACGTCATGCCGAAGTCGTTGCGGTTGATCTCACCCGACGCCTCGAAACCGGCGCGCGTGGCGCCCCACGGGTCGGTCGCGACACCGTTGAAGTCGTACGAGAACGTGACGGGCTTCGTCACATCCTTGATCGTCAGGTCACCCGTGATCTCGTCGTCCGTGATCTGCGTGGCCTTGAACGTCATCGTGGGGTAGGTCTCGACGTCGAAGAAGTCGCCCGACTTGACGTGCGCATCACGGTCGGCGCTGCCCGTGTCGAACGACGCGGTCTGCACGGTGAACTCGACGCTCGAATCCGAGATCGGGTCGGCGGCGACGACCGTCGCCGAGTAGTCGGTGAACTTGCCGCGCACCTTCGTCACCATGAGGTGACGGGCGACGAACGAGATCTCCGTGTGCGCCGGGTCGATGTTCCAGGTGCCGGCGGGGAGGGTGTTGAGGGAGGCCATGACGAGCCCCTTTCCTTCAGATCGTTGATGGGCGATGCACTCACCGTAGCGGAGTGTTGTTGAATGTTCAACTATATGCCCGGGGCGCGTATTCCATTCCATACCCCAACAGGGGGTTCGTGTGGAACTGACGGTGAACACCGGGAATACTAGGTCTGTTGAGGAATCGGTTGCAGGAGAGGCGAGTAGCGTGACGCGAGGTGGCGAGACGGCGTGGTTGAGCGAGTCCGAGCAGGCTGCGTGGCGCCACTATCTGCGCGGCGCGCGGGCGCTCGAGACGGCGCTCGATCGTGAACTGCTCGCCCACGGCATGTCGCTGGCCGAGTACGAGATCCTCTCGATGCTCTCCGAATCGGAGGGTCGGCGCCTGCGCATGAGTGCGCTCGCGACCATCGTCGTGCAGTCACGCAGCCGGCTGACGCACACCGCCAACCGCCTCGAACGGCGCGGCTGGGTCGAGCGTCAGCCCTGCCTCGACGACTCGCGCGGCGTCGAACTCGTCCTCACCGAGGACGGGCTGCAGGCCCTGCACGAGGCAGCCAAGGTGCACGTCGCGAGTGTGCGCGCCTTCATGGTCGACGCGATGCCCGCGCGTCAGTTCGCGAGCCTCGGGGATGCCATGCGCCGCGTCGGCGAGGCCGTCGAGGCCAGCGAGCGCTGACGACCGGAGCGCGCCACCACCCCGCGCACGGTGTGTCGAGGCACCACCTGCCACGCCCGGAGCGAGGAGTATGACGGGACGTTCCCTGCGACGGCGCGCACCGGCCGTCCCCGTCGCGGGTGCGACAACGCGACGCTGCTGTGGTGGGCCTCACGGGCCGTGAGGGGGCCGGCGTGGAGGGGGTTGTCAGTGCGCGATGGAACAATGATGCGCATGAGCCAGAACACCTCGACGTCTCAGGCATTGCTCGATCACGCCCGCTCGGTCACCCCAGGCGGCGTCAACTCCCCGGTGCGCGCGTTCCGCGCCGTCGGTGGCACGCCGCGCTTCATCCGGGAGGCGAAGGGGCCGTGGCTGACGGATGTCGACGGCAACCGTTACGTCGACCTCATCTGCTCGTGGGGGCCGATGATCCTCGGCCACGCCGACCCGCGCGTCATGGACGCGGTGCAGCAGGCCGCGTCGCGCGGGTTCAGCTTCGGCACGCCGAGCGAGAACGAGGTGGCGCTCGCCACCGAGATCGTCAGCCGCGTCGAGCCGGTCGAGCAGGTACGCCTCGTCTCCTCCGGCACAGAGGCCACGATGTCGGCCATCCGTCTCGCCCGCGGCGCGACGCAGCGCAGCAAGATCATCAAGTTCGCAGGGTGCTACCACGGCCACGTCGACGCGCTGCTCGCCTCCGCCGGCTCCGGCCTCGCGACGTTCGCCCTGCCTGACTCGGCCGGCGTCCCCGCCTCCAGTGCGGGAGAGACGATCGTGCTGCCGTACAACGACGTCGACGCGCTCGACGCGGCCTTCGCCAAGCACGGTGACGAGGTCGCCGCCGTCATCACCGAGGCCTCGCCGGGCAACATGGGCGTCGTGCCGCCGGCGCCCGGTTTCACGAAGGCGCTGCGCGACATCACCACGAAGCACGGCGCGCTGCTCATCTCCGACGAGGTGATGACGGGCTTCCGCTGCTCCGCGGCCGGCTGGTTCGGTCACGAGGGTCAGCAGGGTGAGACGGCGCCCGATCTGTTCACGTTCGGCAAGGTCATGGGTGGCGGCTTCCCGGCTGCCGCGTTCGGTGGGCGTCGCGACCTCATGGAGCTGCTCGCACCCGACGGCCCCGTCTACCAGGCGGGCACCCTCGCCGGTAACCCGATCGCGACGGCCGCTGGCCTCGCGACCCTGCAGGCCTGCGCGCCGGAGGTCTACGCACACCTCGACCGCGTCGCACACACGATCGCCGATGCGGCCTCGAGCGAGCTGACGAAGGCCGGCGTCCCGCACCAGGTGCAGTGGGCGAGTTCGATGTTCTCGATCTTCTTCACCGACGAGGCCGTGACGAACTACGACGGCGCCAAGAAACAGGACATCGATGCCTTCGCCCGCTTCTTCGACGCGATGCTCGCCCAGGGCGTGCACCTGCCGCCGTCGTCGTTCGAGGCCTGGTTCGTCTCCGCGAGCCACGACGACGAGGCCGTCGCGCACATCGTCGAAGCGCTGCCGACCGCGGCGCGCGCCGCGGCGTCCACAGACTCGGCTGCGACACTGTGAGCATGTCCGAGCACGCCACCTCCGATCCGTCGCGGACGCCGCAGCCGTCGCCCGCTGCCGTCAGCGAGCCGCGGGTGCCCGTCACGACGCTCGTGCACCTCGTGCGCCACGGCGAGGTCCACAACCCCGAGAAGGTGTTGTACGGGCGCCTCGATGGATACCACCTCTCTGAGCTCGGGCACGAGATGGCCGAGTTGACGAGCCAGTGGTTGGCGCCACGCGACGTCACGCACCTCGTCAGCTCGCCGCTCGAGCGAGCGCAGGAGACGATGGCGCCGATCGCCGACAAGCTCGGTCTGCCCGTCACGCTCGACGAGCGTGTCATCGAGGCAGGCAACGACTTCGAGGGCATGACGGTGGGCTCGAACCCCAAGCAGCTCATGCAGCCGCGCTTCTGGCCGAAGCTCACCAACCCGTTCCGCCCCAGCTGGGGCGAGTCGTACGACGAGATCGCCGCGCGCATGGATGCGGCGATCCGTGATGCTCGTGATGCGGCATCCGGGCACGAGGCCGTCATCGTCAGCCACCAGCTGCCGGTGTGGACGGCGCGTCGTTTCGCCGAGGGCAAGCGCCTGTGGCACGACCCGCGCTCGCGCGAGTGCACGCTCGCGTCGGTGACGACGATCGAGTTCACCGACGATGAGATCACCGACGTGCGCTACACCGAACCCGCCGGCCGGTTGCTCGCCGCCTCGACGAATGCGGTGGGAGCATGAGCAGCAGCATCACCCGGCGCGCCGCCGCCGTCATCGCTGCCGGTGCCCTGACGTTCGGTGCGACGGCGTGCGGTGACGGCAAGAACGACGAGATCAGCAAGCAGGCGCAGGACCAGAAGGGCTACGTCGGCGGCGACGGAACCGTCGAGGAGCTTCCCGCAGCCAAGCGCGACAAGCCCGTCACGTTGAGTGGCAAGCTGCTCGACGGCACCGACTGGAACGTGGAGCAGGCTCGCGGCAAGGTTGTCGTGCTCAACGTCTGGGGCGCCTGGTGCGGCCCGTGCCAGGCCGAGATGCCGCACCTGCAGAAGGCGTGGCAGTCGTACGAGAAGTCGGGCAAGAACGTCGTGTTCATGGGCATCGACCAGCGTGACTCGAACGCCGTCGCCAGTTCGACCCTGAAGAAGTGGGGCGTCACGTACCCGTCCCTGGCCAATGACGACGGCGCCAACCTGCAGGGCCTGCAGCGCAAGGTCTCCGCGACCCCGACGACGCTCGTGCTCGACGCGCAGGGCCGCATCGCCGCGCGCGTCAGCGGGGCGACGACGGAGACGACGGTGCGCAACATGGTCGACAAGGTGCTGGCGGAGAAGGCTTGATCGCGTTGCTCGCGGCGAGCGACTCGCCGAGACAGATCGTCGCGGACGGCGCGTTGCCGCTCGCGATGTTCTTCGCTGCCCTCGCGGGGCTCGTCTCGTTCGCCTCGCCGTGCGTGCTGCCACTCGTACCAGGCTTCCTCGCCTACGTGACGGGCCTGACCGACGAGAAGCGTCGCACCCGCATCATCCTCGGCGCGTGCCTGTTCGTCCTCGGCTTCTCCGTCGTGTTCGTCGGCCTGCAGGCCGCGCTGTCGTTCTTCGTCGACACCGTCGGCGCCCACGACACGCTGCTGCTGCGCGTCGGCGGGGTGTTCGTCATCGTCATGGGCCTGCTGTTCCTCGGCGTGCTCGGCCAGCGCGGATTCACCGTGCGCTGGCGCCCGGCAGCGGGGCTGCTCGGCGCTCCGCTGCTCGGCGCGGTATTCGCGCTCGGCATGTCGCCGTGCGTCGGGCCGGTCTACGGCGCGATCCTCGCGGCCAACACCGCACTTGGATCGAGCGGCGTCAACGGGCGCGGGTTGCTGCTCACCGCCTGCTACAGCCTGGGCATCGGCATCCCCTTCATTCTCATCGCGGCCGGCTGGAGCCGCGCCGAGCGCGCCTCGAAGTGGTTGCGCGCGCGGCATCGTCCGATCCAGCTCGTTGGCGGCGGCCTCATGATCGCCATCGGCGTGCTCATGGTGACGGGTCTGTGGAACTCGCTCATCGCCGACATCCAGACCCACCTCGTCAATCAGTTCGAACCGGTGATCTAGTGGCCAAGACGTCAGACAACCCCCAACCCGGCGCGTCCCGCGTCGACGACGCTGCTCGCGGCGAGGCATCCATGGGCGGTGCGGCGCGCGACGACGTGCCCCGTGACGATGCGGCCGACGCAGACTCGACGAAGACGTCCTCGCGGGACGATCGGGCGGCGGTGACGCAGCCGCGTCTCGGGTTCCTCGGCGGCCTGCGCTGGTTCTGGCGGCAGTTGACGAGCATGCGCACGGCGCTGTTCCTGTTGCTGCTCGTCGCGGTCGGGGCCGTGCCGGGCTCGATCTTCCCGCAGCACTCGATCGACGAGCAGCGTGTCACGCAGTACCGCCTCGATCATCCGGATCTGGCGCCGTGGCTCGACCGGCTCGGCATGTTCAACGTCTACAGCTCGCCGTGGTTCGCCGCCATCTACCTTCTGCTGACGGTGTCGCTCGTCGGCTGCATCATCCCGCGCGTCCGGGTGCACTACAAGGCGATGCGGCAGGGCCCGCCCGCGATGCCCCGCCGCCTCTCACGCCTTCCCGCGCACCGCGAGGTGACGCTCGAGGCGACCCCCGAGCAGGTCATCGCCGCGACGCGTACCGTCCTGCGGCGCAAGCGGTTCGCGCTGCGCAAGGGCACGGGCGAGTTCGAGGTCGCCTCCGAGGGTGGCATGCTGCGCGAGACGGGCAACCTGCTGTTCCACCTCAGCCTCATCGGCATCATCGTCTCGGTCGCGGCCGGGCACGTCTGGGGCTGGCGCGGTGACGTCATCGTCCCCGAGGGCAGCGGTTTCGCCTCGACGCCGTCGCGCTACGACACCCTGAAGCTCGGGCCGTGGGTCGATGCGGAGCAGGACATCCCCGACTGGGCGCTCAAGATGAACAAGCTCAAGGTGACGTTCGAGAGCAACGTCGACCCGACGAGCAGCCAGTGGGGTCAACCGCGCGACTTCACCGCCGACGTCGACTACCGGGAGTCGGCGAACAGCGCGTGGAAGAAGGACACGATCAAGGTCAACCACCCGCTGAAGGTGGGCGGCGGCGAGGTGTACCTGCTCGGCAACGGCTACGCCCCGAAGATCACGTTCAAGGACGCGAAGGGCAACGTCCTGTATGACGAATCCACGCCGTTCCTGTCGATCGACAACAAGTACAAGTCGACCGGCGCGTTCAAGATCTCGGGCGCCTCACCGAAGCAGATCGGCCTCACCGGCTTCTTCCTACCGACGGCCTACCTCGACCCGAACCTGGGCCCGAGCTCGGCCTTTCCCGACGCCAAGGCGCCGGCGCTGTACCTCACGGCGTTCACGGGCGACCTGTACCCGAACGGTCGCCCGCAGTCGGTGTTCAGCCTCGATACCGGCACGATGACGCAGCTCAAGGACGAGAAGGGCCAGCCGGTGCGTCTGCAGCTCGGCCTCGGCCAGACGGTGCAGCTGCCGAACAACCTCGGCTCCGTGACGTTCGACGCGGCGCCACGGTGGGCGGGGCTGTCGATCCGCCACGACCCCGGCAAGGGGCCGGCCCTGCTGTTCAGCGTCCTCGCACTCGCCGGCCTCGTGCTGTCCCTGACGATCCGTCGTCGGCGCGTGTTCGTCCGCGTCCGTCCCGCTACGGATGGTGACACCGACGCGCGTACAGTGGTTGAGATCGGTGGGCTCGCCAAGGGTGAGGATCCGCGTCTCGCGCTGGCGGTCGGCGACATCCTCGAACGCATCAGCCGCGCGGCTGCCACCACCACGAAGACGACAGGTAAGGCATGATGTCCGCTTTCGCATTCATCGACGAGGCGCAAAGCACCCTCGCGCAGAACTCCACACGCGCCGTGTATGCGGCCGCGCTCGTCCTCACCCTCGCGATGCTTTCGTTCTGCGTCGACCTCGCCCAGGCACCCGGCCGTCAGGCGCGGGCCGGACGCCGAGGCGCGGCCGATGAGGCTGCCGTCGAGGCCGGCGCGGAGAGCGCGGTGGAGGCCGACGCCATGAGCGCCAAGGCCACGAGCGCCGGCGCGGCAGCGACGTCGACGGCCGGCGTCGGCGGTGCGACGGCGGTGCTCGAACGCACCCGCGAACGTCGTGACCTCGACGGCGACGGCACCCCCGACGTCCCGGCCGACGGTCACAAGCGTCAGTGGGCCGGCACCGGGATGGCGCTGACGTGGCTCGGCACTGCGTTCCTCATCGCGGGCATCGTCATGCGTTCGCTCGCCGTGCACCGCCCGCCGCTGGGCAACATGTACGAGTTCGACCTCGCCGGCACCGCGTTCCTGCTCGTGTGCTTCCTGCTGTGGAGCCTGCGCAAGGACGTGCGCTGGCTCGGCGCGTTCGTCACGCTGCCCGCGACGCTGTTCCTCATCCTCGCCGCGAAGGTGTACTACACCGAGGCGAGCAAGCTCATGCCGTCGCTGCAGTCGTACTGGCTGTCGATCCACGTGACGGTCGCGACGCTGTCGGTCGGCCTGTTCACGATCGGCTTCGTCATCACGTGCCTGTACCTCGCCCAGAAGACGCGCGAAGAGAAGGGCAAGAGCGGCGGTTTCCTGCGCTCGCTGCCCGATTCGGAGACCCTCGACCGCCTCTCCTACGGTGTGCACATCATCGCGTTCCCGCTGTGGATGTTCACCGTCCTGTGTGGCGCCATCTGGGCGCAGGAGGCCTGGGGTCACTACTGGAACTGGGATCCGAAGGAAGTCTGGTCGCTCGTCATCTTCATCGTCTACGCGGCGTACCTGCACAGCCGCGTGACGGTCGGGTGGAGCGGACGCAAGGCCGCCGCCGTCGTCCTCGTCGGCTTCGCGTGCATCCTCATCAACTACGGCGTCGTCAACGTGTTCTTCGTCGGCCAGCACTCCTACTCGGGGCTGTGATCCGCTGATGGCACCTGTCGCTCGTTACACCGTTCTGCGCATCCTCGTCTTCTTCGGCTGCCTGTGCCTGGGCTACCTGTGCGGGCTGCGCAGCTTCCTGCTGCTCATCGTCGCGGCGCTCGCGTCGACGGCGATCAGCTTCTTCGCGCTCAACCGCTTCCGTCAGGAGACGGTCGACGTCGTCGAAGATCGCGTCGAGAAGCGTCGTGCCCGTGCGCAGCAGCTGCGTGAGGCCGAGGACCTCGATGAGGACTGATCGACGCTCGATCCGCACCGGGCCCTGACGGGCCGGGCGTGCTGGTCGCGGACGAATGATGACGAAGGCCGGCCGTCCCCGAGGGGGCGGCCGGCCTTCGCGTGTGTTGCAGTTCTTGTCGTCGTCGGATTGGCGGGCGGGCAGGCGGCGGCGCGGTCGCCGTCAGGGCCGTCAGTGCATGAGGTGCGCGGCGTAGAGGCCGCCGCCGAGGAGCAGGCCGTAGAGCAGCTGGTAGCGGCCGGTGCCGGCGAGGGCCGGCACGAGGTCGCGGCCCGTGGCGCCGCGCATGACGCGCAGCGCCGGCGGGATCGCGGCGATGAGGGCGACGAAGCCCGCCGCAGCGGCGACGTGGAACAGCGTGCACACCGCGACGGCGGCGACGGACACGGCGATGAGCAGGGCGTAGAACGCGCGGGTGGCCTTGTCGCCGAGCCGCACTGCGAGGGTGTGCTTGCCGGCTTCGACGTCCGTCGGGATGTCGCGCAGGTTGTTCGTCACGAGGATCGCGCAGGCGATCGCGCCCACGCCGATGCTGCCCGCCCACGCGGACGGCGACAGCGTGTGGGCCTGCGTGTACGTCGTGCCGAGTACCGCGACGAGGCCGAAGAAGACGAAGACGAAGACCTCACCGAGCCCCATGTAGCCGTACGGGCGCTTGCCGCCGGTGTAGAACCACGCCGCGAGGATGGCGGCGACGCCGACGAGCAGCAGCCACGGCGTGTTCGACAAGGTGATGAGCGCGAGGCCGACGAACGCGGCGACGAAGAAGCATCCGAACGCGGCGAGCTTGACGTTGCCCGGGTTCGCAAGGCCTTGACCGACGAGACGCACCGGGCCGACGCGGTCCTCGTCGGTGCCGCGGATGCCGTCGGAGTAGTCGTTGGCGTAGTTGACGCCGATCTGGAGGAACAGCGCGACGATGAGCGCGAGCAGCGCATAGCCGGGGTTGGCCTTCTCCATCGCGTAGGCCGCGCCCGTTCCGACGAGGACGGGGGCGATGGCGGCGGGCAGCGTGCGGGGGCGCGCGCCCTCGACCCATTGGTTCAGGGTGGCCATGTGCGGGATGTTCTCCAGGTCGTGTGGGCCGGTGCTCCGGCGAGCTAGCGGGGGTCTCGTAGATTGTGCCACTCGGGCGAGCGGGCGATGAGCGCGCGATCGGGCTTGCCGACGCCCGCCACCGGGATCGTCTCGAGTACGCGAGCCACGGCGGGGACGGCATACGGCGGCAACGCCTTTCGGCACTCACCCATGAGACGCGCGAGGACGTCATCGGTTGCCTCGCTACGTTCGGTCGTGACGACAGCCACAGCGACGCACTGCCCCCAGCGCTCGTGCGGGCGGGCGACGACGACGGCGTCACGGATGCCGTCGACACCGCGGACGACCTCCTCGACGACGCGCGGACTCACCTTGTACCCGCCGGTGTTGATGACGTCGTCGATGCGCCCCTCGATGTGCAACGCGCCGTCGAAGCGTCCGAGGTCGTCGGTGAGGAACAGCGTCGCCTCGCCGGGTGTCGCCTCGTTGCGTCGGCGCTCTGACAGGCCGGTGGGGGCAGATTCGCGGGGCGTGTCGCCGTGGGGAGCGGTGCTGACGTGCGATGAGTCGATCGTGGGTGTGGCGGCAGTGGAGGCGTCGACGAACGTCGCGGCCGACCGTTCGGCGTCGCCGAGGTAGCCGCTCGCCAGCGTCGGGCCGGACAGGGCGATGCGACCGAGGCCTTCGTCGTCAGCGTCGAGGACGTGGACGCCGACGCCCGCGAGGGGAACGCCGTCGTAGACGCAGCCGCCGGCCGTCTCGCTCGAGCCGTACGTCGTGACGATGGCGAGCCCGGCGTCGCGGGCGCGCGACTGCAGGTCGGGGGGCGTTGCGGCGCCCCCGACGAGGATGCTGCGGTAGCGCCGTGCCGCCTCGAGAGCGCGCACGCCGACGGGGTCGTCGCGCTCGGCGGCGTCGAGGACGTCACGCAGCTGCGTCGGGACGAGGCTCGTGTGGATGGGGGAGAAGGGCGGAGCGTTGCGGGCGACGAGCGTCGTGGCCCTGGTGAACTGCTCGAGCGACCAGGCGTCCATGACGATCGGTGTCGTGCCCGCGATGAGTGAGCGCACGATGACCTGCGTGCCCGCGATGTGTTGCGGCGGCAGCGGCAGCAACCACGTGCCCGCGCTGATGCGCTCGTGGGTCGCGGTGGCGCTCGCGATGAGCGCGTCCTTCGTCAGCATCGCGCGCTTCGGGGTGCCGGTGGATCCGCTCGTCGAGACGACCAGCGCGAGGCGTTCGGGCGCGTCGGTGGGGTGACGCGGGACGTCGGGGGCCGGAGTGCCCGCCTCATAGGGCGCGAGGGCCGGGCCGGTTCCGGCGAGCGCGGCATCGAGGGCCTCGTAGTAGGGCGTGATGTTGGCGCGGTCGACGGCGAACGGCACGAGCTCAGGCATGACGTTCACTGTACGACGCGCCCGGCAGAGCCAGGTGAGGTGCCTCGCGCCGGCGGACGTCAGGTGCGGGGTGCGGCCAGGACGGGCAGGATGGGGTCATGACTGAGCGCAAGGTGGCAGTGGTGACGGGTGCGAGCAGCGGGATCGGGCGGGCATCGGCTCGCGCTCTCGCGGCGAGGGGGTACGACGTGGTGTGCGCGGCGCGGCGACTCGACCGGGTGGAGGAGCTCGCCCGGGAGATCGACGGGCGCGCCGTCCAGTGCGACGTGACGAACGTCGACGACGTGAAGAACCTCGCCGCTCAGGCCGGCTCGCGCGTCGACGTGCTAGTCGCGAACGCCGGCGGCGCGTTCGGTGCCGAGCCCGTCGCGACCGCGAACCTCGACGACTGGCGCCGCATGTACGACGTCAACGTCATCGGAACCGCGGCGACGATCCAGGCGTTCCTGCCGGCGCTGGAGGCGGCACACGGCGTCATCATCACGATCGGGTCGACGGCCGGCATCGTCAGCTACGAGGGCGGCGCCGGGTACTGCGGTTCGAAGCACGCCGTGCGCGCGCTCATGGGGGCGCTGCGCCTGGAGCTGTTCGACAAGCCCGTGCGCGTCTGCGAGATCGACCCCGGCATGGTCAAGAGTGACGAGTTCGCGCTCGTCCGCTTCGGCGGTGACGCCGACAAGGCCGCGGCCGTGTACCAGGGCGTCGAGGCGCCGCTGACGCAGGACGACATCGCCGACGCCGTCGCCTACATCGCCGAACTGCCGGAGCACGTCAACATCGATCAGATGGTCGTGCGTCCGCGCGCCCAGGCCGCGCAGCACAAGGTGCACCGCACCTCCTGACGCTCTCGCCCGCCGGTCCACAGATGGGGCACGGTGGGTCGAGCGCGGCGCGTGAGCGACGAGCGGCCAGGGCTGGGGATGAGCGATCGCGGCTGGGTGACGACGCTGCCAGGGCCTCGTCTGCGTGCCACCGGTTCACGGGCTGAGCCCGTCTGGCGACGCGTTGCGGCGCGGCCGTATCGTGGCGCCCGTCAGCAGTGGTGACCGCGGCGCGGTCACTGTCGTGAGAACCCGGGTTTGCGGCGGCCCACAGATGTTCAGGAGCTTCGTTGGCCCCGTCACGGTTTTCCTCATCCAGCGTCATGTCCTCCTCGACGGCCCCGGCCGTCCTCATGGTCATCGGCTCGTGCACATCCCTGCAGTTCGGCGCGAGCCTCGCGACGCAGCTCTTCGGCCCGCTCGGAGCGACGGGCGTGACGACGCTGCGGCTCGGCCTCGCCGCCGTCATGCTGGCGCTCGTGACGCGCCCGAGGGTGCGCACCTGGACGCGTTCGCAGTGGACGGCTGTCGCCGCGCTCGGCCTCGCTCTCGCAGGTATGAACGGGATGTTCTACGAGGCGATCGCGCGCATTCCTCTCGGCCCGGCGGTCGCCATCGAGTTCCTCGGCCCGCTCGGGCTGGCCGCGATCCTGTCGCGCAAGCTCAAGGATTTCGCCTGGATCGTGCTGGCGCTCGTCGGCGTCATGATCCTCGGTTTCGATGACGCAGGTGGTTCGCTCGACCTCGTCGGCGTCGCGTTCGTCCTCGGCGCGGGGTTCTTCTGGGCGCTGTACATCCTCGCGAGTGAACGCGTCGGGGGAGCGGTCGACGGCGCGGGTGGCCTCGCGATGGCGCTCGTCGTCGGCACCGTCGCACTCGTCCCGTTCGGAGCGCAGGGCGCCTGGACAGGGCTGACGGACGTCCATTACCTCGCGCTCGCCATCGGCACCGCGTTCCTCGCCTCCGTCGTCCCGTATGCGCTCGAGCTGTCGGCGCTGCGACGGCTGCCGAAGGCCGTGTTCGGGGTGCTGCTCGCCCTCGAACCCGTCATCGCGGCGCTCGCGGGGTGGCTGCTGCTCGATCAGGGCTTCGGTGCGACGCGCGCGCTTGCAGTGCTCCTCGTCGTCATCGCCGGCGCGGGGTCGGCCATCACGGCGTCACGGCGTGACGCGACGGCCGGCGTCGCCGCCGAACATGCTCCTGACGAGCTCGCCGCGTCCGTCCACGGAGGCTGACGACGCCGGCGACGGTCGGTGTCGGCGGGCATGCTCCTGCCGAGTTCGCCGCCGACCACGAAGACCGGCACTCTGCCACGGCCAGTGACGAATGTGGACGAAATTCGCAGAGGGGCCCTGACTGTCAGCCTGGGTG
>NZ_JAGEKQ010000047.1:0-13611 GCF_017565385.1 Dermacoccus sp. NHGro5
CGACTGGTTCCCAGTGATGGGGACCAGCGTGAAGGGGTGGGGCCAGTTCAGACCGTCAACACCCCGGCAAGTCGCACGCGGGGCCAGATCAAGCCGTCACAACGGGGCCAGACCAAGCTGTCACAACCACAGGGGTGAAGCGCCCTGGGTTTCGTTCCGCGCTTATGTGGTGAGGAGGGCTCTCGTCTGGGGGTTGATCGTAAGCCGCTTGGGACTGCTGCACGGTCGCTTCCGCAGCAAAGTGCGTCAGACGATCACGTGGGACCGGGGTAAGGAACTGTCCGGGCACGCCCAGTTCACGCTGGAGACCGGCACGCGCGTGTTCTTCGCCCCCGCTCACGCGCCCCTTTTCAACTCGCGGTACAGCAGCCGCCCGAGCACGTTGAGCAACGTCTGCTCGACCGCGTCATCAGCGCTGAGGATCTGGCCCATGCGTGACTGCGCCTCATGGGAATCTGCCACGGCGAGCACGAGCGCGTCGCGCAGCGTCGTGGACTCGAGGAACTGATCCTCAGAGTTCGCTCCCGCCTGCTCGCGCAGGTCGTCGTCGGCTTCCATCTCCGCGAGGATGCCGCCCGCCCACGCCTTGATCTGATCGTCCTTGAAGCCCTCGCCGGCGAAGCGCTCGTTGAGGCGCTCCACCAGCTCATCGAGCAGCACCATCTTCGGATCCCGCTGCTGGCCGGTGCCGGCCGAGCCGGCCGGCTTCAACTTGATCTTTTCCCCCGCCGCCAGGTCGAGCTTCGTATCGGCCTGCTTCGTCGTCGCGATGTGCCGCAACGACACGTCGGACAGATCGACCGTCGGCGTCTCGTCGTCATCACGCAGGGGCGGTGAGAGCAACCGGTAGAAGATCGAGCGCTTCTCCACGTCGGTGTCGTCGAAGTTGAGCACCTGGCTGAGGAAGTCGTACAGCTTGACGAACGAACGCAGATCCTTGCGGAACATCGCCAACGCCTCGAGCTCCACCGCGTCCTTGCTCGCCCGCGCCGCCTTGCGCCGCTCGATGAACCGGCGCTTGATGGGCGTCAGCGCGCCCGACAACTCCGTGTTGCCGGCGCCGCGCACGAACTTTTCGACGACATCATCGACCTCAGCGTCGTCGTACAGGCCGGCCGCGTCGAGCTTGCGCTGCAAGCGGTGGATCGAGTCCGGGTCGGTCGTCTCGACGATCTCGGCTTCCTCGTAGTACGGCTTGAACGCCGCGAGAATGTCATCGGCCGAGTTCACGAAGTCGAGCACCATCGTGCGCTTGCCCGGCTTGAACCGGTTGAGCCGCGACAACGTCTGCACCGCCGTCACCCCCGACAGCTTGCGATCGACATACATCGCGCACAACAACGGCTGATCGAAGCCGGTCTGGAACTTGTTCGCCACGATCATCACCCGGTAGGCGTCATCGGTGAACGCCGTGCGCAGATCCTTCGTGCCCTTCGGGTTCATCGTCGCTTCACTGTGCTTCGTGTTGCCCTTGAGCAACTCGCGCGGGTTCTGCAGCGTCTGCGGATCCTCGACCTCCCCGGAGAACGCCACGAGCGAGGTGTACGCCTCGATCTTGTGCTCAGCCAGGTAGCGATCCATCGCGTACTTGTAGCGCACCGCAGCCTTGCGTGAATCGGTCACGACCATCGCCTTCGCACGCCCGTCGAGCAGATGCTTCACGTTCGCGTCGAAGTGCTCGATGATGATCTGCACCTTCTGCGCGATGTTCGTCGGGTGCAGCTTCACCCAGTGCATCAGCCCCTTCGTCGCGACCTGCTCATCGACAAGCATCCCCTCACCGTCCAGCGCCGAATCAGGGGTGGCGTTGCCGGACTTCGTCGCGAGCTGGAACGCCGTGTCGTACGTCGTGTACGAGGCGAGCACGTCGAGGATGAACTCCTCCTCGATGGCCTGCGCCATCGTGTACAGGTGGAACGGGCGCGGCAGATCCGTCGTCGGGTCGGGTCGGCCGAACAACTCGAGGGTGCGCTGCTTCGGCGTCGCGGTGAATGCCACGAACGAGACGTTGTCCGTGTCCCCGCGCGCGGCCATCTTCGCTTCGAGCAGGTCGTTGACGCTGACCTCGCCACCGTCCTGCATGTCCGCGATCTCCTGCGGCGAGAGCACCTCTTTGAGCTTCGCGGCGGTCTGCCCGGTCTGTGACGAGTGCGCCTCATCCGCGATGACCGCGAAACGCCGGCCCTTCAACGACTGCTCCGAGGCGATCTTGTCGAGCACGAACGGGAACGTCTGGATCGTGACAACAATGATGAGCTTGCCCGAAGCGAGCGTCTTCGTCAGGTACGACGACTTCGACGTCGAGTCCGAATCGGTCAGGGCCTTCGCGGCCTCGTTCTGGTTGATCGTCGCGACCATGCCGGCGGCCGGTTCGATCTGACGCACCGCCTCCTGCAACTGATCGTCCAGTACGGTGCGGTCGGTGACGACGATGACGGTGTCGAACACCTTCGCATCGTTCGCGTCATGCAGTGTCGCCAGGCGGTGCGCCGTCCACGCGATCGAGCGGGTCTTGCCCGAGCCGGCCGAGTGCTGGATGAGGTACTTCTGCCCCGCGCCGAGTTCGCGGGCGTCCGCGACGATCTTCGTCACCGCATCGAGTTGGTGGTAGCGCGGGAAGATCAGCGCTTTCGACACCGACTGCTTTCCCGTCTTGGGGTCGGTGGTCTTGTCGGTCTCGTAGTGGATGAACTTGCCGAGGATGTCGAGCCACTGATCGCGCGCCCACACATCGCGCCACAGGTACGTCGTCGGGGATCCGCCGTCCTCGTCCGGGCCGTTGCCCGCGTGCCCGTCATCGCCACGGTTGAACGGCAAGAATCGGGTGTGCTTGCCGGCCAGGCGTGTCGTCATCCACACCTCGTCGTTCGAGACCGCGAAGTGCACGAGCGCGCGCGCCCCGAACGTCAACAACGGCTCACCCGCCGGCGGGCGGTCGTCTCGGTACTGGCGCTTGGCGTGCTCGACGCTCTGGTTGAAGTCAGTCTTCAGCTCGACGGTGGCGACCGGGATGCCGTTGACGAACAGCACCAGATCGATGCGGTTCTCGTTCTTCGTCGAGTAGCGCACCTCCCGCATGACGCGCAGCCGGTTCGCGGCGTAGCGCGCGTTCACCTTCGCGTTCGAGGTCTTCTCCGGTCGCTTCTCCATCATCGTGAACGTCGCCGGAGTGTTCTTGAACCCCGTGCGCAGCACCTGCAGCGACCCGCCCTGCGGATCTGGCGCGTTCAAGTCGTCCGCCAGGGCGCGCAACAGCTTCGTGCGGGCCTTCGCCTGCTCGCCCCGGCTCATCGACGGCTTGACCTTCTTCGCGAGCTGCTCGGGCTGCGTCGCCTCGAGCCACGCGAACACGTCCTCGGGGAACAACGCGAGCTCCCGGTCATAGCCGGCATCGTTCTGGCTCACGAGCCAGCCATGCGCCTCGAGGTAGGCGCAGATCTCGCCGCCAAAGGTCAGTTCGTGCGTCTGACTCATGCTGCATCCCCGCTCTGGGTTGAAGTCGTGACGTCGATCTGGCCCGTAACGGCCGCCGTGATGAGCGCCGCGCGGCGCTCTCTCGCCAACTCGATGTGCCGCTCGACCTTGGCAATGAGCGTATCGATCTTCGCTGTCTCGCGGTCGAGGTAATCCGCGATCTCGCGTTGCTCGTCTAGGGGTGGCAGAGGGATGAGCAGGCGACGCAGTCTCGAGAGGGGGATGTTGTTCGCAAGTCCCTCCGCACCACTGATGGACAGGATAATTCGACTACGAACGCCAGGTGAGTTGAGAACCCAATACAGGTAGCGCGCCGACGCGTTCTTCGCCGGAACCAGCCGAAAGTTCTTGTCGGAGAGCACTACTCGGCGATCCAAATGGCCGACGAGGGCCGCGGATGCAACCAGCGCCGGGCTGCCGCTGGCCCGAGAAACCACAAGGTCACCTTGGCGCAGCTCGATTCCCCGTGGAATCGCGGTGTTGGACGGTATCGGTTTTGACTCGTCTTCGCGGAAGATGCCGTGGTTGGATGCACCCGACTTGAGAACCCATACGTTTGCGTCGTCTGTCCCGGCAGACGTGTCCGGCGAGAAACCCTGGTCCACCCGAAGGAGCCCTCTCTGTAGGGGTGCCTGCTCACGTGGTCGGTCGGGGGGACTCGTGACGCGCTCGATGACCAGAGCCCGCCGCTCGCGGAGGCGGGTGATCATCGTCGTCTGCTTCTCGATGAGCGTGTCGATCTTCGCCGTCTCGCGGTCGAGGTAGTCCGCGATGGCGCGTTGTTCAGTGAGACTCCACATTGGAACACGCAGTCGGCGATACTTGGAGGCGCTGAAGTTGTCGATGGTCGAACGCACCGCGCCGACCGCAATCTGATCCCAGTAATGCTGCGATTGCATCCAGTAGCCGATGTAGCGGCCCTCGGTGCGTGGGTTGGGCCTAAAGCGCACCAAGAACCCAGCAAAGCAGGCGGGTCCAATGTCCCCAAGGCGCGTGCTCTTCCCGATCGTTGCACCGGCTGCGGTCATTAGCAGGTCGCCGGCCTGCACCCTTGCCTGGTTGGCAATATCTGGGGGCTGGCTGGCGAACACATCGTCTCGTAGAGCAGTCGGCGAGGCGATGTCAGTTGTCCGGATATACCTAGGCCAGGCTGGATCATCGTTGGCTCCTGCGAGACCCAGGCCGTTGACTACCGGAGCACTGGACAGGTAGCCCAGCGGAATCGAACCCCTCATCCCTCCACCTCCGACAGCAGCGCGATGATCTCCTTGCCCAGCGCTTCGAGTTCGGCGTCGATCTCGGCGAGCGGGCGAGGCGGCACGTAGCGGTAGAACAACCGGGTGAAGGGGATCTCGTAGCCGATCTTCGTCTTCGTCGTGTCGATCCACGCATCCGGCACGTGCGGCTTCACCTCACGCTCGACGTAGGCGTCGATGGTGTCGCGGAACGGCACGAGTTCGGTGTCACGCAGGTCGGTGTTCGCCTCGACGTTGCCCTTGCTGTCCGTGCACACCTCGGCGTCATCGTCGTGTTCACCGATGGCCTGCCAGACCGCCTTCACCACCGGCGCCCCGAACGCCTGCCCCGCGTTCTTGAGCGCCAGACGCAGCGCCTTGATGAACTCATCCCGGCTCAACCACGTCTGTCCGCGCAGCGACTCGAGGCCGGCGCGAACGATGGCCTGCTCGTCGTCGCTCAGCTTCGTCACGGCTTTCGCAGCCATCGCCGCCTCGAGGGTGTCGTCGGTGACCTCGAACCGCAGCCGCAGCGGCTGCTCGACGGTGATCTCCCAGTACCCAAAGTCATCTGGCTCGAGGATCTTCGACTGCTCACCCTCGGTGAAGTCGTCGTAGATCTTCACGATCTCGGCGCGGTCGGCATCGCTGATCTCGCGGTTCTTCGAGCCGAGGTTCTTGCGCAGCTTCGTCCAGCGGCTTGTCGCGTCGATGAGCTGGATCTTGCCGCGCCGCTCGGCTGGCTTGTGATTGTCGAGGATCCACACGTACGTGGCGATACCAGTGTTGTAGAACATGTTCGTCGGCAACGCGACGATCGCATCGACCAGATCCGACTCGATGAGATGACGGCGAATCTCCGACTCCCCCGAGCCCGCGCCGCCGGTGAACAACGGCGAACCGTTCAAGACGATGCCGGCGCGGCCACCGGAGTTCGCATCGCTCGACTTCACCGGGCGCATCTTGCTCGCGAGGTGTTGCAAGAACAGCGTCTGACCGTCGCTGATGCGCGGCAAACCCGCGTCGAATCGGCCGCCGCCCTTGGTGTGTTCGGCGCGCACGACATCCTCGGCAGCCTTCCAGTCGCCGCCGTAGGGCGGGTTGGACAGGCAGTAGTCGAACGTCTTGCCCTCGTGTTTGTCCTCACGCAGCGTGTCACCGAGCTGGATCGCCTCGACGGCCTGGCCTTTACCGATCATGTCGGACTTGCACACCGCGTACGACTCGTCGTTGAGTTCCTGCCCCGCCAGCGTCACCTTCGCCTTCGGGTTCATCTCAAGGATCGCTTCCTCGGCCACCGACAGCATGCCGCCGGTGCCGGCGGTGGGGTCGTAGATCGAGCGCACCGCGCCCGGCGTGGCGAGCAGATCATCATCGGGGGCGAGCACGAGATCGACGATGAGGCGAATCGCGTCGCGCGGGGTGAAGTGCTCACCGGCCGTCTCGTTCGAGGCGGTGGAGAACTTGAAGATGAGGTGCTCGAAGATCTCACCCATGTCGGCGTTCGACACCCGATCAGGGTGCAGGTCGATGTCGCTGAACGCCTCGACGACGAAGTACAGGCGGTTCTTCTCGGCGAGCTTGTGCACGGTCTTGTCGAACGCGAACCGGTCGAAGATGTCGGAGACGTTCTGCGAGAACGCGCTCGTGTAGTCGATGAGGTTGTCGGCCATCTTGTCCGGATCCCCGAGCATCGACTTGAGGGTGTCCTCGCTTGTGTTCCAAAAGTGCAGTCCGTACGTCTTGCGCAGCCGGGCGGCCAGCGCTGACGGGTTCGGCGTCGTCTCGGCCATCGCGCGGATCTCGTCGCGCTTGCCGTCCATGACGCACTCCATGCGCCGCAGGATGAGGAACGGCAGTGTCGCCGTGCCGTACTGGCTGGGCTTGTACACCCCGCGAAGCTGATCCGCGATCGACCAGATGAAGTTGCTCAAGCCCTGCGATGACATGCGTGCCCTTCTCGAAACCGTGTGCGCCGTCTAGGACAGTAACGCGCGGCGCCGACGCTCGTCGGTACTTGCACTGACCACGCCCGACGGGTGCGTGGCCGATCATTTCGATGGGGTGAGGGTCCGACGAGACAACGTCGAGGTGTACGCCGCGGGGGAGTGGGTGCAAGCCCTGCTCATCGAGCAGCGCGTCGAGGGTTCGCTGTGGCATTGCCGTGTGGTGTGGGCCGAGCGCGGCGTCGAAACGCGCGTACGCGACGAATGGGTCATTCCCGCGCGCATCCGGCCACGCTCACCGTGACATCCTGCGACGCCGCTACGAACGCGTCGGCCACGCCCTGCCACACACGTCGAAGGCCCAGCGCTGTGCTGGGCCTGGTCGCGGCGTACACGCCGTGACGCATCGTCATAGGCAGGCCGTGCTCCCACGCGAGTACTTCCGTTAGACACTCACGCGCGACCGGACAGGCATCGCACAACGCGAACGCGGCCTGACTCGCGCGCTGCACGCCGCGCCCCTGGGAATGGACCGGGAAGAAAACGGTGTCGACGTCGGGGTGGTCACGGCAGGCGGCTCGGGACTGCCACGGCTCAATATCGCGACGCATGCTCACTCCCCACCCCGTGGCGCGCGTTGAGACTCGCGCGCACTGCTTTCGACGGCGTGGCGACTTGGTTCGTCATCGGCCACCTCCGCAGCGGCGGCAGGAGGCAGGAGCGCTTCGAGCGTGAGGGGGAGGGGCACTTCTTCTCCGTCAGGTAGGGGAGGGCGCGGTTGTACTGGCGGACGCGCGTACGCGCCGCTACCAGATAAGACGTCGTAGACGAGGCGGCGCGACACCCCAAGGTCGGTCGCGAGCTTCGACTTGGCTTCGCCGGCGGCTGCGGCGCGGCGCACATACAGCACTTGCTCATCGCTCAAGCGCCGCGCGCGTCCCTTGTATACGCCGCGCGCTTTGGCCAGGTCGATGCCTTCGCGTTGGCGTTCGCGGATGAGGGAGCGCTCGAGTTCGGCGACGGCACCGATGAGTTGGCGTTGGAACGTCGCGAACGGGTCGGCCGCAGCATCGGGTGTGAAGGTGAGGCGTTCTTTGACGAACTCGACGCTCACTTTGCGTGCGGTGAGGTCGGAGACGATCTGCTCGAGGTCGATCAGTGATCGCGCGAGCCGGTCCATCGACGCAACGCGCAGCGTGTCACCTCGGCGCACGTAGCGCAGCGCATCCGCCAGGCCGGCGCGATCGGCTCGGTTCTTGCCGGATTGGTGATCGGTGAACAGCTCGTCGACCGCCCCGAGTGCTTCTAGTTGTCTGGCTAGATTCTGTGATGTCGACGAGACGCGCGCGTACCCCACAATTTGTCCCCGCATGTCTAGACCCTACCCGCAAAGTGGGCAACAAGGTGGCGACCGACCCTATTTGCACGCGAGCCACATAGCGGAGCAACTGTGCAAATAGGGTGTACCCCAACCGCACTGCCAGCGGCCAGGCACGGTCAGCCAGGGCGATATTGACTCCGAAGCAGACGCGCGACCCTGGCGCCTTCCATACTGTGAGGACATGAATGGTATCTCTTGGGGCGCATTCGTTCCCGCCGCGTTGCTGGTCTCGCTAGTACCTGGGGCCAACCAAGTCCTGAGCATTCAGCACGGAGCTAAGTACGGGATCCGTAGCGCCCTGTCCGGCCTGATTGGCCGCTTCAGTGCATTCTTTGTCTTGGCGTGCTGCGCGGCCCTCGGCATGTCGTCGATCTTGCTGCGATCGTCAACCGCATTCACGGTCGTGAAGTGGGTCGGCGTTGCTTACCTGGTATGGCTGGGCATCTCGACCCTGCGCACGGCAGGGCAGTCCACCTCGCCCCATCCTGATGATGAACACACCTCAGCTCACCCAGTCCGCACCGAAGCTCTGACCGCGATGACAAACCCGAAGGCGTTGCTGCTGTTCGCCGTTTTCGTGCCCCAGTTTGTCGCCGACCCCGGGGGTTGGAACCTGTTGATCGCAGGAGTCGCGTACATCGCCATCGAAGCCTCGACAGCATCGTTGTACATCGTGCTGGGTCAGTGGATCGGCAAATACTTGACGAACGTCCGCTCGAGGAAGCGTCTCGATCAGGCGTCGGCTGTTGCTTACCTTGGCATGGCCGGGTGGCTAGCTCTGGAACGTCACCCGTAGACGCCCTCGTTGCGGCGACCCGCCCGACCTGAGCGCTCGAGTATGCAAGTAGGAACCTCCCTAGATGCTTGGTGTTGAAAAGTGTGCATCTGAGGGAGTTCCTACTCGCGTGGTTTTGGGTACAGCCTATGGACGGTTCATGGTCTCCGCCATAGCCTCTCGATCGCGGCGCGGCACAAGTTAGCCGCGACAACCCAAGCGGCGGTCAAGAGTGTTCCTGTGGTCACGACGGTTATGCCAGTCAACGCGCCGTAGACGAAGGAGTCTTCCAAGCTGGCTCTCGCGATTCCTCCCACGAGAAGTCCCAGCACCCCCGAGACGCCGACGATTCCGAAGAACGCCAACCAGTAGGACCACGGGGTTCGGCCTCCGCCTGACCCGAGGTAGTCCATATACCGGCGGGCAGACGTGGCTCCTCTACGCGCACTCACGGAGGCAAGTCTTACTCCTAGTTGTGACCACGTGCGCAAACGGTCGTTTGAGCTACATCGGCTCGACGCCGTTGCTTTGAGTCACAGTGGTTTTCCTAAGTAGCGGTCCTGTCCCAAATGAGATCGTCCCAACCGTCAGGCAGGGGTTCAGGAGAGAAACCCCGCGCCACCGCGGAAATGGCACGATCCGTCCAGTCGCGGAGGGGTTGAGCCTCCGCAGACTCACGCCACCAACGGCCCTCGCCGGCGTCCGCCTCGTCTGGAATGCAGGCCATCTCTACTAGATCTAAGTACTGGTCCGGGCCATCGTGGTACGCGGCCTCATGAAGCCACCATAGGAATGCGTCCCTCCTCATCGCCCCGTCCATGACTTCACGGGCGCGGCTCTGCACTTCTGCTTCAGTGGGCGGCGTAGGGGATATCGAAGGCCTTCGCCGACGGCGCCCGGGCCAACTGCTCATGCGGCACTCCTTACTCTTAACGATTGATCCCATGATGAGGTGCGGCCTGGAATGGGATCCGGCATCCCAGGCTGCCACGGCAGCAGCTAACCCGCGCGGAGCCAGGGCACAAACGGTGGCTTTAGCCACGGCGCGACTTGGTGCAGAACCCTGCGTTTGAGCTACAGCCGATGGGCCCTCATCGCGGCTCGCAACCACATGGGGTCATAGTTCGCGATGGGCGTCGATGAGGTGCCTCGTTGAGTGAGCTACGAACGCGTGACCAGCGCGCATCTGCGTGTCCAACGCGCGAAGTTTCCCCTCGTACTTGTTGACCGTGAAGTCTGGGATCCACCACACGCACTTGCGCAGGATCCACACGATGGCGCCGACATCGTAGAACTCCATGCGGCACCGGGCGGTGAGGAGCGTGTCGACCGTGAGACCGGCCGCTTGAGCGGCTGCGCTCTCACGCTCAGGGTTGCGGCCCCGTCGCACGTCGTCGGGTAGCGGTCCCAGGAAGAACTCAATGAGCTCGAAGGCAGATACTGGCCCGACGTGTTGAGCGAAGTAGTGACCGCCCGGTCGGAGGACTCGATGTACCTCCGCCCAGTCCTGCATCACCGGGTGGCGCGCGCTCACCAGGTCGAAGGTGGAGTCTGGGAACGGAAGCGACTCGTCCGGGGTGGTCTCGACGACCTCCACACCCCTCGGCCCCAGATTTTCGCGAGTTCGCTGAGCGTTGGGCGGCCACGACTCCGTGACCACCATGCGTCGGGGCAGGTGCGAAGCCTCTTTGATGACCTCCCCACCGCCGGTGTCGATGTCCAGAGCAGTGTCGGCTACTGCCAGGCGGTCGGCCAAGAGTCCGGCGAAGCCCCACGGAGGGCGTTCCTCGGTGGCGCGTCCATCCAGCCACTCGAAGCCCCACCCGGTCACATCTGCCGTTGAGGCTTCATGTACGAGTTCGTCATAGCTGCGCATCCAGGCACCCTAACCGTCCACCCCCTGCGACGGCCGACGGAATTTCCGGGACTTTGGCAAGTTCCTCCCACGTCTCCGGTCCGCGTTCGGCGTGCGCGAGGTGCGGAAACGGTCGTTTGAGCTACGCCGGTGCGGACGGACGCCTGCGATGGCGCGGGCGGGTAGCTAAACTATGAGCAGAACACTCCCTCTCGAAACCCGTCGCTGTCGGCGCGTTCTGAGACGATCCATTCGAGAGCGGTTTCGAGAGGGAACACCCGCGGCGCGTGGTCGGCGCCGGGTACTCGGGGTGGGTCTCTCGGAACCGATCGAGGCGGGTAGCTGTGGCACTGAACTTCAAGGACCTACCCCCTGAGAAGCAGGAGTACATGCCGGACATCCGGCGCAGAGTCGCGACCCTTGCGGGGGCGAAGGTCATCGACTTGCGAGAGCTGGAGTCGAAACGGACACGAATCAAGGGGTCTGGCTACTGCCTCAGCGATGCCGAGCGCCGCAACCATGGGGGCCGGTCATACCTGCTCGTCGCTGAACCTGACAACGCCGTGGATGCCAAGGCTGTGGCGGTCTACTCGACCAAGGGGCTACGAGTCGGCTACCTGTCAGCTTCGGCCGCCGCCCGATACAGCCCAATGCTGCAACAGCTAGGCGCCGACGCTTTCAAGGTGGCCGGCGCCGGCACCACCTCCAACAGCATCACCATGTGGGTTGACCTCCCCCTAGCAGCACCACTGCGCCGATTCGTTGCACAGCATCCACGCCCCATCTGATCGGATACGAGAGCCTCACCCCCTCGACGGTGTGGTTGTGCACGTAGTTGTGCTACACGATTCGGTAGCTCAACTACGTGCACAACCCAGTCGGGCAAAGGCGTAGCAAAAACGACCGTTTTTGCTCACCCTGCGCAAGTGAGGGCTTCGGCACAGCTGGCCGTTTAGCCGCCCCACTTCAGCCCGAGCTTCGCCCAGGCCACTTCGGAGTCTTTAGCTCCGAGCCAGGTGACGGCGTAGGGCACCTCGTCAGGGCAACGCGTCACGATCGAGCCTAGGCGTAAACCAAGAAACGATTGCTGGCTCTTCACGATCGAGGGTGTAGTTGCGGTCTGAATCCGCCGGTCTCGAGCAGTGATCGTGCGATGTAGTTGGTGAGGTTGCGGAACCCGAGCGCGGAACCGCGCAGGTGCTCGAGGCGGCCGTTGATCGCCTCGGTCGGTCCGTTGCTGGTGCCGGGACGGTCGAAGTAGGCCAGCACGTCGGCAGCGCGCTTGTTCAGGGTTCGGCCGAGCTTGGTGATCTCGACCAGCGCTTTGGGTACGCCGGTGCTGATGGAGTCGATGAGCTTGACCATCAGGTCCCTGCCTTGGCGTTGGTCGTGGTGTCGGTAGGCGGCGATCATCTGCTGGTAGATCCCCCAGGTCGCTTCGACCTCGACGTGGGCGTCGTCGGTGAACAAGGCGGTGAGACGGTCGGCCTGGCGGTCGGTTAGCAGGTCGGCGCCGGTGTGAAGCATCCGGCGGGCCTTGTAGAGCGGGTCGTTCTTGTAACCGCGGTGGCCGTGGATGGCGAGTTGAACGCGGCGGCGGCACTTGTCGAGGGCGTCGCCGGCCAGCCGGACGACGTGGAAGGGATCCATCACCGCGGTCGCGTCAGGGACCTCCTCGGCCGCGGCGGTCTTGAACCCGGCGAACCCGTCCATCGCGACCACCTCGACCGCGTTGCGCCAGGTGTCGTCGCGTTCGGCGAGCCAGGTCTTGAACGCGGACTTGGAGCGACCCTCGACCATGTCGAGCAGCCGGGCTGGGCCGGTGCCATCACGGACCGGGGTGAGGTCGATGATCACGGTGACGTACTTGTCACCGCGCCGCGTGTGTCGCCACACGTGCTCGTCGACTCCGATCACGGCCACGCCGTCGAACCGGGCCGGGTCGTTGATCAGGAGCCGTTTGCCTTCGGCCAGGACGGCATCGTTGGCGGTGTTCCACGCGACGCCGAGGCCCTCGGCGACCCGCGCGACGGTGAGGTGTTGGACCACGATGGCTTCCAGTGCCCAGCGCAGTCCGCGGCGCGACAACTTCGCGCGGGGCTCGGCCGCGGCGCTGGTGTCCTGGCGCCACACGTGCCCACAGCCCGAACATCGGTAGCGCCGGACGACGACCTCGAGCAGCGTGGGTCGCCAGCCGAAGGGTTCGTGAGCCAGCCGACGCACGACGGTGTCGCGCGCAGCGCCCTCGAACCCGCATCGGCGACACCACTGGTCGGGCTCGGTGACGCGGCACGCGATGACCGCGCGGCCGGGTTCGAGCCGCTGGCCGATCGCTTCGAGGCCGAGCCCGTCGAGCCGGCAGAACGTGGTCAGGTCAGGACAGGCGAAGCCCGCCTGCAAGGTAGCGTCAGGCACGTCGAGGTCTTCCGGATGGGCAGCGTGAGAACTTCCATCCTCGGGAGACCTCGACACCTATCCCCGGACCGACGCGCCGTCCACCGCTACACCCTCAACTGTGAAGAGCCCGATTGCTGCCTGTGCTCCGAAGGGTGAGCGACTGCCACGAAAATTCCGCTCTTGAGCTCTCTGAGGAGGGGCCAGTCCGGACCGTAGTCCTCTTCGGGGGATTCAGTCGAGCCATCGGGCCATGCCATTAGAAAGAAGGGCCATGGGCGTCCGTTCAGTGGAGTCCAGCAGAGTGGTGTACGACGGACCTGAGTGAGCGCGTGCCTTCAACGTAGGCGCGGCCACCAGGTGGATCCTTCGAGTGATCTCTCACAACCGACTCGAAGAAGGACACCTTGATGACCGCTGTGCCCAGTATCGACCCTGCCCAGTTCCTGAACGAGCAGCTGTCCCAAGCGAGCCCTGATCTGATGCGGGACTTGCTGACCACGTTCGTCAACGCGCTGCTCTCCGCGCAGGCCGACGCGGTGTGCGGCGCC
>NZ_JAGEKQ010000048.1:0-1822 GCF_017565385.1 Dermacoccus sp. NHGro5
ATCGGGTACCGCCCTCCTGACGCTGCACTGGGCGCCCACGGAGGCGCTGCTCAGCAGCTTGCCCGGCACGTCATCGCGTGGGGGAAGGTCGTCACGCGCGCGCCGAACCGCCCTCACCACGTGGGTCGCGCACGTCGTCGACCTCGTCGACCTCGACGACCTCGCGCTGCACCGGCTCGGTGACGGTGACGTTCTCCTTCGTCGCCATGATGCCGAGGTGCAGCCGTTCGACGGCGTAGATCCGCGTCGAGAGCACGGGGCGCTCCTCGTGCAGCACGATGACGCCGTCCTCGTCGCGCCGGTCGGCGTCACGCGTGTGCGTGCCCTCTGCGGCTTCGACGTCGTACACCGCACTCTCGGCATGCGTGTGCTCGCCCAGCGCCGAACCGCCGTCGAGGTTCTCGATGCGCGGCTGCCACGTCGAGGCGGGGACGTCGACGGCTTCCTCGCTGCCGTCGTCGTACACGCGCACGACATCGACGACCTCGCGGCGCACGGGGACGGTGATCGTCACCTCTTCGACGACGACACGCTTGCGCACCTCGACGCGCCCGGCCTCGGCGCGCTCGACACCCGCGACGAGACGCTCCTCGTGCAGGACGACGCCCGCTTCGTCGGCGCCCACGCCATCGCGACGCATTCCGGCAGCCTGTTGACGCGTGTCCTGCTCGTAGGCCTCGGCGTCGAAGGGACGCTCGTCAGGGCGGTTCTTCGGCATCTGCAGACTCCTTCGTGGGGTGAGCGCGGCACCCCGCTGCGCCCGTGATCGGTTGGGGGCCATGGCGGCCCCGTTCGACGATCACGCTACCCGAGCGCCCGTCACGGCGCGATGCTCTCTCGGGGTGAGCCAGGCGCTCACCGGGAGGGCGCGGCTGCCGTCCAGGTGCACGCGCCACGTGCGTGATTCGACAACGGCGCCCGGTGGCCCTCAGCCTGCCGCCGCCCCTTCGCCGCGAGCGCGCCCGCCCACACACGTCGCCCGCATCGACGCCGAAACGCCCTGAACGCCTTGCGAAGACGCGCGCCGTGAGCCAAGGTGAAGACATGACTGACGAGAAAAAGATCATCGTGACCCGCACCATCGAGGCCCCGGCGCAGGACATCTTCAACGTCCTCACCAACCCGGCCGAGCACGTCAAGCTCGACGGCTCGGGCTTCATCCGCAGCGTCGACCACGGAGACCGCATCCAGAAGGTCGGCCAGGTGTTCACCATGAACATGGTCGGTGAGCACATGGGGGGCGAATACCAGACCGACAACCACGTCACCGGGTACGCCGATGACAAGCTCGTCGCGTGGCAGACGGCGCCCGCCGGCACCGAGCCCAAGGGCTGGGAGTGGATGTACGAGCTCGAGGCCCACGGCCCGAAGGAGACCGCCGTAACCCTGACGTACGACTGGAGCAAGGTCACCGACAAGGAACTGCTCAAGAAGGTGCACTTCCCCCTCGTCGAGAAGCACGCCCTCGAGGAGTCGCTCGCGAAGCTCGAAGAGCGCGCCACGTCGAACTGACGCCGTTCATCGGTGAGGTCGCGCAGTCGCCACCCGGCGCGTCTCTTGGCCCGTCAGCACGCCCGACGGCGTTTAGCTCAACGCGTCAGCACGACCGGCGGCGCGACGTGCGTCGCGTCAGCTCTTCCGACGCCGCGTCGCTCAGCGCGTCGGCAGCTGCGCGGGGTTGGGGTCGAGCCAGCCGTCATGCTCCTTGGCGAGCGCGTCGAAACGCTCGGTGAGGGCCTGCGCGACGGCCGAGGCAGGGTCGTCGCCGGTGTCCTGCTGCAGGTATACGGCGCACTCGTGATCCTCGTCGTCCTCCTCACCC
>NZ_JAGEKQ010000049.1:0-1608 GCF_017565385.1 Dermacoccus sp. NHGro5
ACTCGGAAGTCGGAGAGGCGCGAGGTCGAGGCGCGCATAGGTTCGAAGACGGCAGCACGACGGACGTCAGACGCATGTGACCGAAAATCGCAGATGGGGACGAAAATCGCAGAGGTGCCCTGACTGTCAGCCTGGGTGTGAGTCACTCAGGAGGTGGGTATGCGCAGATGGACTGCGGAAGAGAAGACCGCGTTGGTGCAGCAGTATGTGGCGTTGCCGCATGGCACGAAAGCGGCGTGGTTGCTCGAGCAGGGTGTGTCGCGTCATCAGATCATGACGTGGCGCAAAGCGTTCTACTTCGGAGACCTCGAACGAGACCTCGTGCCCCGCGATACTTCACACATGACAGTTGCTGACGGCGCGCGTTTGGCGCGCGTGGAACAAGAACTCGCCGCCGAACGCGCAGCCCGCGCGCGGGAGGCGCAGACGCATGCTGAGCAGGTTGCGCGGCTGGAGGCATCGAACGAGGCGCTGGGAAAAGCTATCGGGCTCTTGCACGAGTTGAACGCGCCGCAGGAGCCCACGCCCGAGTCCTGAACGAGGCCGATGCCGCCCGCCATGCGGCGTTCCTCGAAGCGGAGAACACCCTGGTCGCCGAGCATGTCGCGGCCGGCTATTCCCAGCGTGAAGCGTTGAAGATCATCGGTGTGGCGACCTCGACGTGGCACTACCGTCACCATCCACGCGCTCGCGTCGCGGACCCGATCGCGCACACCGAGCGGTATCAGCCGTGCGCGCTCAGCTCTGAGGAGCGCGCCCAGATCGTGTCCGCGATCCGTGACGGTTGGCACGAGCAGCGCAGCGTGGAGCAGTCGTTCTACGACGCGTTCGATGCGGGGCGGCCGGTGGCGTCTTTGTCGACGTGGATGCGGTGCGCGCGTGGCTTGCACGGGCCACGGCCGGTGCGTCGACGCCGTACGCGGCGCACGGTCGCGATGCCGCAGTGGGAGGCGTCCGCACCGAACGAGGTGTGGTGCTGGGACATCACGAAACTTCCCGGGCCATACACGGGGGTCTGGTATCAGCAGTACACGATCATCGACGCGTTCAGCCGCACGATCATCGCCAGCAGCGTCGAGACAGATGAGTCCGACGAACTCGCGGTCGCGTTGTTCCAGGCCGCGACAGAACGTGAGGGTGTTCACCCGCGGATCGTGCATTCCGATGGTGGGCCGGCGATGAAGTCGGTACTGCTGGCCGACTTCTACCGTCATGCTGGGATCAGCGCGAGCCGGAATCGTCCGCGCGTGTCGAACGACAACCCGCACATCGAGTCCTACTTCAAGACCGAGAAGTACCGTCCCGACTACCCGAGCCAGTTCACCAGTGTTGAACACGCGCGCGAGTGGGCCGAGCACGTCGTGCACGATTACAACACGCGTCATCACCACAGCTCACTGGCCGGGTTCACGCCCGAACAGGTCCACACCGGCACCTGGGTCGATGTCCACACCGAACGCCAAGCCGTCCTGGATGCGCAGTACGCCGCGAACCCCGAACGCTACCGAGGCCGGCGCCCCATCGCCGCCACAACACCCGAAATCACCCAACTCAACCCCACGTGACTCCAATCAGGTTGACAGCTTCCGGGGGACGAAAATCGCAGGG
>NZ_JAGEKQ010000005.1:0-43912 GCF_017565385.1 Dermacoccus sp. NHGro5
GTGTGCAAGTGACGGTTCCTTCACCTCGTTTTTGCTCCGACGCATAGCGGTTGTAATGTTCTTACGGGTGGCGTGTCCGAGCGGCCTCAGGAGCCCGCCTCGAAAGCGTGTGTGGGGGTAACTCCACCGTGGGTTCAAATCCCACCGCCACCGCCAGAGATGCGGAAGACCCCCTCCGGGATCAGCGACGAAGTCGCCCCGGAGGGGGTCTTCCGCATCTCAGAATGAGCACGGGGGATTTGGGAGGAGGCAGGCGGCAGCGAGCGAAGCGAGCTCCCGCCCCGCCGACGGAGTCCCACCGCCACATGACGCACACGTGACACGCACTTGACCCACCCTCGACGCGTCGCTGACGCCACACCGGCCGCACCTGCGACCCACCACCTGCCGTACTCAAGACGACGCACCGCCAGCGTCATCGACCGGAGTTGCGACGCAATATTCTTGCGGCTGCAGCAGCTCCACCACACTTGATCACATGTCCAGCTACGATGGCAGCGCTGAACAACCAGGCAGCACGCAACCCACACCTGTGGGGGAGCACACACTCCCACCGAACGGGTAAAATTCTCTACACGAAAGCGTGAACTCTTCACCCTCGCCCGCTTGCATCGTCCTAGTTATCGACCGTCAGTGCCAGGCGAAGCACGCCCGCAGAACAAAAAGAGCACAGACGGTGTATAAAGTGTTCAAGGAGCGAACGTGGGTTCCCTCCTGTGCAACATGGGTTTTCTGCAAACCCTGAACCTGCCTGAAGGAGCTCCGATGCCGTCGCCCGTCAGAGATCGCATGATCTCCGGTGCCCTCGACCTGCTCGCCCGCCGTGGCCTGCAGGCCACCTCGTTCGCAGAGGTGACGCAGGCGACGCAGACGCCGCGCGGCTCGATCTATCACCACTTCCCCGGCGGCAAGCAGGAACTCGTTCTCGCCGCCATCGACCTCAACGCCCAGCAGTGGCTCGACGTCATGGCGTCGGTCGAACGTCGTTCGCCTGAACAGGTCGTCAGCGAACTGCTCGGCCGCCTGCGCGCCTACCTCGACGAGACGAAGTTCGAGGCCGGCTCGGCCGTCGGCGCGGTCACCGTCGCTGCCGAGAACCCGACGCAGCTCGAACACTGCCGTGCAGCGTTCGACGCGTTCAAGGGTGGCCTCGCGAAGGCCCTGACCGACTGCAGCGTCACCACTGCCGCAGCGCGCGAGTACGCGAGCCTGCTCACGAGCTCGATGATCGGCATGACGATGACGGCCCGCGCAGCTCGCGGTTACGACGGTTTCGACGCGAGCGCCCGCCAGCTCGTCGACAGCGCGCGTCGCCTGCCGCGCAGCTGACCTGACGCCTCCTCGCCGGGATCACCCACCTGCGACGGCGCGACGACGTCGCGTCGTACCCACCGCGCGCTCGCGTCCACGACGATGGACCCATGACCTCGCACGAGCCTTTCGACGAGCACGCCTCCCGACCCGACGGCACCGATTCGCGGCTGAGTGGCGCCGCCGCAGAACCGGCAGGCCGGCGGGCGGGCAGGGGCAGCGTAGGCGACGAACGATCCGATCTGAACCTGTCCGTCACGGCCGTCGTGCTCGCCGGCGGCACGTCGCGGCGCTTCGGCGGCGCTCACGACGACAAGCTGGACGTATCGCTCGGCGCCCGCAGCGTGCTCGATTCGACGCTGGCCTCGCTCCCGACACCATGGCCCGTCATCGTCGTCGGTCCGCCGCGCGCGATCAGTCGCGAGCAGGTCACCTGGGTGCAGGAGGATCCGCCCCTGGGCGGCCCGGTCGCTGCCCTGGCGCGGGCGCTCGACGTCAGCACCGGCGAGTGGATCGCCCTCGTCGCCGGCGACACGCCCCGGGGCGGCCATGCCCTGCCCGCCCTCCTCGACGCGGCGTTGACGATGCGGGCGACCAGCACGTCCTGCCACGACGGAGCTGTCGCCGTCGTCGATGGCCGTCGTCAGCCGCTTCTCGCGGTGTATCGCGCCGATGCCCTGGCCGCGGCCTGCCGGGCGATCGGGAACCCTGCCGGCGCGTCGATGCGTGCGGTGCTTGCATCCCTCGCTCTCGCTGAGACCCCCGTCGACCCGGGCGACGCCCGCGACGTCGACACCGTCGACGATCTGGCGTTTCATCGTGCGCGGGGTGCGTCGTAGGGTCGAGGAATGAAGGCAATCACGCTGTCCGAATTCGGTGACGAGAACGTCATGACCCTCGCCGAGGTGCCCGATCTGCCCGCGCCCGAGGGCGACTCGGTACGCATCAAGGTCGCCGCTGCGGGCGTCAACCGCGCGGACCTGCTGCAGCGTCAGGGGCACTATCCGCCGCCTGCCGGAGAATCCGACGTCCTCGGCCTCGAGGTCTCCGGCACGATCGACGCGCTCGGGCCCGACGTCGTCGGCTGGCGCGTTGGTGACGAGGTGTGTGCGCTGCTCGCGGGCGGCGGCTACGCCGAGTACGTCGACGTCCGCGCCGGCCAGGTGCTGCCCGTGCCGCGCGGCGTCGATCTCGTGACGGCCGCCGCGTTGCCGGAGGTGGCCGCGACGGTGTGGTCGAACGTCGTCTTCACCGCTGACCTGCAGCCCGGTGATCTGCTGCTCGTGCACGGCGGCAGCAGCGGAATCGGCACGATGGCGATCCAGTTGGCGACGGCGCTCGGCGCGCGCGTCGCCGTCACCGCCGGTTCGGCCGAGAAGCTCGCCGCATGCAAGGCGCTCGGCGCACAGATCCTCATCAACTACCGCGAGGAGGACTTCGTCGACGCCGTCGCGGCCGAGGGTGGCGCCAACGTCATCCTCGACGTCATGGGCGCCAAGTACCTGAGCCGCAACATCGACGCTCTCGCGCCCAACGGCCGGCTCGTCATCATCGGCATGCAGGGCGGGACGAAGGCCGAGCTCGACCTCGCGAAACTGCTCGCCAAGCGCGCCCAGGTGACGGCGACGTCGCTGCGTTCGCGCCCGCTCGCGGAGAAGGCCGCGATCGTGCGCGAGGTGCGCGACACGGTGTGGCCGCTCATCGAATCGGGCGCCGTGCGGCCTATCGTCCACGCCACCTACCCGCTCGCGCAGGCAGCGGACGCACACCGCGAACTCGCTGCGTCGGGGCACATCGGCAAGGTGCTGCTGACGCTCTGAGCGCGGTGACGCTCTGCAACGGGGTAAGCGGAGTGACTGGGCGGCCGGGTGTGAGGTGCGCCGGACCGGCGCACCTCTGGGAGCTGCGATCTTGCATGGCAGGGTTGCGGGCCTCTACGCAGGACGTTCGGGGCTGCGATCCCGCATGGCAGGGTTTCAGCCCCGACCTGCGCATGCGGAACCCCGTGGGGCATGCGTCGACGCCTTCCTCCTCCCCTCGCTGACCTCCACACCCGACGCCCCGCCACCCGCCGATGCGCACCCCGACGCCCCATCGCCCGCCGGCCCCAAGCCTCGACGCGCTACGACGCCCCCGGCACATGCCGCGCGGCACGCCTCACCCGACACGCCCGACACACCCACCGGCGCGTCATTCCCCACAGCACCCACATACCCGGTATACACGTACATACCGGGTATGCATACTGCGTATGCGGTAAGGGAACGGGAGCGTGACGTGCGCCGTCGACACATCGTCGGCGGCGCACGTCAGGCCTCACGAGGGGAAATGAACGATGACGCAACCAGCCCTCGAGCTCGACGGCGTGAGCAAGGTGCACCCCTCACCCGCGGGTGACGTGCACGCGTTGAAGGACGTCAGCCTCGCGCTGTACCCGGGCGAACTCGTGGCCGTCATGGGCCCCAGCGGTTCGGGCAAGTCGACGCTGCTCAACATGGCAGGGGGCCTCGACGCGCCGACGAGCGGCGATGTGCGCATCGGCGGTGCGAGCATCGTCGGCGTCGGCCAGAAGGAGATGGCGAGTCTGCGCCGACGCAGCGTCGGGTTCGTCTTCCAGGACCTCAACCTCGTCCCGGCGCTGACGGCGGCCGAGAACGCCTCGCTCCCCCTCGAACTCGACGGCATGGGCCTGCGCGCCGCCCGCGCGGCCGGCCTCGAGGCGCTCGACGCCGTCGGCCTGGCCGACCTCGCCGACCGCTACCCCGAGGAGATGTCTGGCGGCCAACAGCAGCGCGTCGCGATCGCGCGCTCCCTCGTCGGCGAGCGCCGCGTCGTGCTCGCCGACGAACCGACGGGCGCGCTCGACTCAGTCACGGGTGAGGAGGTGCTCATGGTGCTGCGTCAGCGCTGCGACGCGGGCGCCGCCGTCCTGCTCGTCACGCATGACTCGCGGCACGCGTCGTGGGCCGACCGCATCGTCAACCTGCGTGACGGCGCCGTCGTCGGCATCGTGGGCGACGAACCCGCGCCGTTCGGGGAGAGCGCCGTCACTCGCTCGCACGGTGCGACGAGTGTGACAGCAGCAACGACGCAGGGCCGGGCATGATCACCGCGTCCGACCACCTGTCGCGGGTGCAGGAGCTCGCCGTCGTCAGCGTGCACACGTGGGCGCAGGGCTCGCCCCCGTCGCACGTGACGACGAAACCGGCCGAATCGCGGCTCGACGCGACGCACGGGCCGGTGCTCGAGGGCGTGTTCCTGTCGACGCCGGCGCTCGTCGTCCTGCTCGTCGGCATCATCGGCGTCGCGCTCGTCATGGCGATGCGGACGGCCGGCGCGACGCGTGCGTCGCGTCCGGTGATCTCGCACCCGGCCGCACCTGCGGGTCGTGGGTCGCGCAACTCATTGGTGTCTGACGCCTCGCGCGCAGGGGGTCGTTGAGATGGCCTCCCACCTTGCCGGATGGCGGCTTCCGCTGCGCCTCGCGTGGCGCGACATCATGCGTTACAAGGGCCGCTCGGCACTCGCTGCGCTGCTCATCCTGCTGCCCGTCATGGCACTGGCGACGATGCTCGCCTTCATCTCGACGTTCGATATCAGCCCTGACGAAGAACGCGCCCGCGCCATGGAAGGGCTCGGTGGCCTCGTCACGGTGTCCGCCGAGAAACCGGGCGCGCCGATGCCGGCGGCCGGACGCGCCATCACGACATCGAAGCCTCCGACGGCTGCGGAGGTGAGCGAACAGGCGGGCGTTGCCGCGCTCGAGGCCCACCAGGAAGGTTTCGTGTTCGCCGCCACGCAGGAGACGACTTCGGGTGGGTTCACCTCGACGTGGGGCACCGTCATGCTGACCGACCCCACCTCGCCCCTGCTCGCACGCAAGGCCACTCTCGTCTCGGGGCGCCTGCCGTCGAAGCCGGGTGAGGTCGCCGTCACCGAATACGGCAAGAAGATGGGGTTGCCGACCGGCGGGCCGATGCAGGCGCGTTCGGATTTCGGAAATCCGTCCGACAGCAAGACGGTGAACCTCACCGTCGTCGGCACCGTGACGACGCCGTTCGCGGACGTCGCCGCCGTCGGGCCGGTGCCGACGGGGTACAAGCCGAGCTCGTCACCGGGGTTCCTCCTCGACGACACGCGCACGTTCTCGGCCGCTGACGTCGAGCAGTGGCACCGATTCGGCCTCGACCTGACGACCCGCGACAACGTGTCCGCGCAGGCGAGCGCCTATGACGTGAATACGACGGGCGATTCGAGCATGGCCTTCGCCATCGCCGTCGCGACGATGGCCTTCGTCGCCGTGACGGCACTGCTCGCCGGCCCGGCGTTCGCGGCCGGCGCGACGCGTCAGCGTCGCAGCCTCGGGCTCGTCGCGGCGAACGGCGGCACCCGCGCCGTCCTGCGCCGCATCGTCCTGGCCAACGCGATGATCCTCGGTGCGCTGACCGCGCTCGTCAGTGCCGTCCTCGGCACCGCGCTCGGTGTCGTCGCCGCGAAGATCGCCTGCCGGCAGGTGACGACCCTCGATGCGCCCACCGACATCCGATTCAGCTGGATCGTCGGCCTCGTCGTCGTCTCGACGCTCGCCGCGCTCATCGCCGCGTGGGTGCCCGCGCGGGCTGCGGGTCGTACCAACCTTCTGCAGGCCCTGCGCGGGCAGGTGTCGGCGCGTGTCGTCAAGCGTCGACTGCCGACGATCGGCGTCATCGCCGTCGCGGCCGGCACGCTGTGCCTGTTCTTCGCGACGCAGCGAGGGGGCGACGGGTCGTCGATGAGTGAGGAGGGGCAGACCGCCCTTGCGTACATCGGCGTGCCGCTGTTCTTCGGCGGCGCGGTGCTCGCGGTGCCGTACGTGCTCATGGTGGCCGGCAAGCTCGCCGGTCACCTGCCCCTGACGCCGCGCCTCGCGGTGCGTGAGGTCAGCCGTCAGCGCACGCGGGCGACGGCGTCGATCGGCGCGGTGCTCGCCACCGTCGCCGTGTGCACGGGCGTCAGCGTCTACGGCGCGAGCGAGGACGCGTACCTCGCCAAGACGTACACCCCGTCGATGCCGATGGGTGAGGCGGCGTTCGTCTCGAGCTCTCCCGGCTCGCGGACCAGTGAGGCGGACGACAACACAGCCATCGCGGCGATCCGCAAGATCGTCCCCGGCGCCGCGGGTGCGTGGACAGTGGGCGCCGGAGACTTCATGCCCCGCTATCTCGCAGGGAAGTGCCCGGCGAAGGGCTCCGGTCAGGACGCCGCCGCCGCGGCCGTCAGCGTGCTCGGCGTCGACGACGCCGGCATGAAGCTCATGGGCCTCGATGCCGCGACGCGAGATGCTCTGAAGCGAGGTGAGTTCCTCCACGTCGGGCCATCGACGAACGACAGCCTGGGCGTGGCGGGATGGGGCCCCCAGTCGAGCGCCACGACGATCACCGACGGCAAGGTCACGCTGGCCGCGGTGCAGTGGAAGAACGCCGAGCTGCCGGAGGCGACCGTCGCATCCTGCTCGCCCCTGACGGTGCCGGCACGCCCCGTGTCGTTCGACGCCGCGTTCAATCTCGCAGGTTCGACGCCGAACTCGCTCATCGCGGCGCGCGAAACGCTCGCGAAGCACCACATGACGGCCCATCTCGCAGCGATCACCGTCGCGCCCGAGGGTGGGGTGAGCAAGAAGCTCGAAGGTCAGCTCAAGGCCGCCTCCCCGATCGACATGCCGTTGATGGTGGAGCGGGGCTACTCGAGCCCGATCCTCGTCATCCTCGGCATCATGACGGCGGCGCTCGCGTTCGTCGTCCTGCTCACGACGATCGTGTCGACGCTGCTCAACGACGCCGAATCGCAGGCCGATGCCGCGACGCTCGCGACCGTCGGGGCGCCCACGGGGATGCGGCGGCGCATCGTCGGCGCGCACGCGGCGGCGATCGGCGTCATCGGTGCGCTCATCGGCATCGCCGTCGGCATCGCGCCGGGGCTCATCCTGGCGCGGGCCTCGACGAACCACATGATGGACGAGCGGACGCACCAGCTCAGCGGCGGCACGTACGCGATCCCATGGTGGTCGCTCGCGATCATGCTCATCGCGGTGCCACTCGTCGCAGCGCTCGTGTCGATGCTGTTCGCACGCCGCAAGCCGGTGCTGACGAGGCGCGAGCGGTGAGCGTCATGCACGACTCGCGCCGGGTTCGGCGGGTTCGGCGGGTTCGGCGGGTGGGCGCGCCGCGTCGTACCGTTGAACGTTCATCGTTCACCGCGACGACGCGAAGGGGGCTGACGTGAGCGTTCGTAACGGCCTGCTCGCGCTGCTCGCGTCGCAGGAGATGTACGGCGCGCAGCTGCGCTCCGAGTTCGAGGCGCGCACGGGCGGGCAGTGGCCCCTCAACATCGGCCAGGTCTACACGACGCTCGGGCGCCTCGAGCGCGACGGCCTCGTCGAGGGCGCGGGCGCGGCCGACGACGAGGGCCGCATTCCGTATCGCCTCACCGAGACGGGGCGCGGTGAAGTGGATTCGTGGTGGGCCCAGGCCGTCCCGCGCGACGTGACGCCACGCAACGAACTCGCCATCAAGTTGGCGCTCGCCGTCACGATGCCAGGGGTCGACGTGCGTGCGCTCGTCTCGACGCAACGCACCGCGACGATGCGGCACCTACGCGAGCTCAACCGGTCGAAACCGCGCCGCACACCGGGCGCGCCGAGCGCTCCGACGCCCGACGAGCTCGTCCTCGAATCGCTCATCTTCGCCGACGAGGCCGAGCTGCGCTGGCTCGACTACGTCGAGGAGCGGCTGGCTCGCGGCTGACGTCGTGCGCGGTCCACATGGATCGCGAGGTGGGAGCGCCTGGCGCGGGGTTGACGTCGAGGTGCTTCGTCGCGCGCGCCTCAGTGCTGACGCGGTAGCTCGCGCCAGGTGCCGGTTCGCACCGCCTGTGCGAGGTCGCCCCGACGCGCTCGGGCGGCGCTGAACGTGGGGCACCGCTCCTCGTGAAGCACCCGGCCACGTCGACTCACACAGACGGCCCAGGGGCGACGAAACACGAAACGGGTCAATGCCAGCAGCGGAACCAGGAGCAACAGCAGAGCCAGCTCGCCGATGAGGTAGACCAGGACGACGATGAACGGGACGAGCACGATGGCGAAGATCACCGCCGAGATCAGGTCATCACCGCCGGGGGATGCACTGAGGAGCTGCCCGGCCCACCGGTGAGCCCGGGGGCTCCACGGCAGCCACCGGCAACGCACCGCATAGGCGCGCGGTTTCGTGCCCGCTGCCGCGGGTTCCTTGACTCTCATGTTCTGTCCCTGAATTCATGCACACGACGCCATGCCACTGCCGCGGCGACGAGCACCCGTGTACATGTGGAGGCGAAAGGCCCAGGTTTCCGGGGTTGTCGGTGGCCAGGTTCACAATAGAGGCATGCCCCGCCTCACGATGATGCTCGCGCCGCCGCAGGTGCGTCGCGCTGCCCGTCGTCGCGGGGTGACGAAGGCGCGCCTCGCGGACGAGCTGCAGACGTTCGTCGAGGTCAAGCCCGCGCCGGGGCGCTGGAAGACGGCGGCACACATCACGACGTGCGTGACGCTGACGGTGCTGGCGTTGTCGTTCGTCCTCGGCCCACAGCTCGGTCTGCTCGGGTTGACGGGCACGTTCTTGTGCACCGTCAGCGTCAAGCGGACGTGGCGTCACCGCGTCACCATCCTCGCGTGCATGACGCTCGCGTACGTCGCGGCGTTGACGATCGGGGTGAGCGTCGCAGGACATGCGGTGCTCACGACGGTCGCGCTGACGGCGATCGCCGGCGTCAGTGTGCTTCTGTACCACGCGCTCGTCGGCGACCCGCCTGGCCCTGTCTTTCTGACGATCGGCCCGGCCATCGGCACGTATCTGCCTACGGTCGGCGTGCCCGGCAGCCGGTTCCTGCTGGCAGCAGGCTGTGGCGCCGTGATGTCGAGCGTGCTGAGCCTCGCGCTGCAGTACCCGCAGCGTCACGAACCGGAGGATCAAGCCGTCGACGAGGCGCAGGAGGCGTGTGACGCGTACTTCGAGTCAGACCCGGACGGCGATTTCGTCGAGACGGGCCGCCTGCGGGACACGGCGTACGCGTCGATCTTCTCCGCGGCGTGGGCGTTGAGCGCGGCGACAGGCCGCCGTCACCCCGACCCGCACTGGCGCGAGCTGACGAAGCGCCTGCGCCGGTTGCACATCGAAGTCGTCCAGCGCACCGCCGCGACGCGACTGCCCGGGGCCGTGATCGCCGTCCCCGTCATGGCGCAGGCGCGCTACCTCGGACGCCCACCGCGGCGCTACCTGCTGCGCTGGGGGTTGTCGCGCTCGTCCTTGCCTGCGCTGATCGCGCGGCGCGCCGCGCTCGCGGTGCTGCTGACGTGCGTGCTCGCGTACGCGCTCGGCGTCACGCATCCGTACTGGGCGGTCATGACGACGGCGCTCCTCATCTCCCTCGGCGGCGACCGGCTGACCTTGACGCATCGAGCGGCGCACCGCTTCGTCGGCACCGTCATCGGTGTCGGGTTGTTCTTCCTCGTCAGCCTCACGCATCCCAGCGGGTGGTGGGTCATCGTCGTCGCGCTGACGTGCGTGTACCTGCTGCAGTGGACGGTCGTGCGCAACTACGCGCTCGGGTCGATGTTCATCACGCCGATGGCGCTGCTCGTGGCGTCGGCGGGCACGGCGCACAAGCCGATCGGTGAGTTGATGCTCGATCGCATCTTCGAGACGGCCCTGTCGTGCGTCATCTGCCTGTTCGTGCTGTGGGCGTTCGGGCGTCGTCTGCCCGTGCTGCTCGTGCGTCGTCAGTTCCGTCGCGCCCTGCGCGCCCTCGAGCGGGTGCTGCTGCTCCTGGCCGACGGTGAGCACAACTCCGAGCGGGGCGTCAGCGCGCGGCGCGACCTCGTCTTCGAGCAGCTCGAGGCCGCGCACGTCCTGCAGATAGCACAGCGCGACCTGCCGCGCGTGCTCGGGTCGTGGAGCGAGCTCGAGGCGAGCCTCGGTTCGGCCACGTACGTGACCCTCGCGGCGTGCTGGACGCACGATCCGCTCGCTCACCTCGACGCCGACGCGATGGCGTCACGCCTCGCGCGCCTCATCCACGACCTGCCGCCCGTCTCGACGCAGCTCGTCGACGCGACGACCATCGCCGCGAGCGTCGACGACCTACTCGACGTCGGGGGGCACGGCACCGCGCCGCGCCCGTAGCGGTGTCGTCGCGACCGCCGAGGTGGCACTCCCCCACGTCCCGGCCCACCCACGCCATGAGTGAGAACATCCTGCGCGGCGTTGAGCAGAGCAACCGTGGCACCCGCCGACTGCCGTATCCACCAGCCGCCGAGCCCGCCAGCTGCCGACCACCGACCACCGAGACCGCCGACCGCCGACCACCCCCGACCACCGACCGCTGATTACCGACTGATGGTCACTGGCTGATGGCCGCCAGCTGCCAGCGGCACCTGTTGTCACCCCCCTGCGATGAGCGGCCGGGGCTGTCATTCCGCCTGAGCAGTGCCGTCACTGGAGCGTGAAACGCCACTGACAACAGCGTCGTATATCTCATCGATCGTGCGCGGCATCGCCCCGATGACAGGACGCCGGCGAGCGCCTGGGCCTTCGCCGCCGGCGTCGCCGGGCCCCGCGTCCCCGGCGGTGTCACCAGGCCCCGCGTCGCCGCCAACGACCTCGTTGACGGCCTCGACGGCGCCCCCGTCGATCGCCCCGTCGGCGCCCCCGTCGCGCGACGTCTGCGGTCCGGCACACGTCACGCCTGCGCGCGCCAACATCTGCGCCTGCCAGGGAGCGCGCAGCGCCGCGGCATGCAGGGCGGGCTCGTCGCTGAGCACACGATGCGCGGCGTCCTGACGCAGGTGCCCGTCGTGCAGCAGCGCGAGGTCGTCGGCCCACTCCCACGCGAACGCGAGGTCATGCGTCGACAGGGCGATCGTCGTACCGCGTTCCTCGAGCGACGTGAGGCTCGCGAGCAGCGCCTCGACGCCGGCCGGGTCGAGACCGGCCGTCGGCTCGTCGAGCAGCAAGTACGCGGGGCGCATCGCGACGGCACCCGCGATGGCCACGCGTTTCTGCTGCCCGAACGACAGTTGATGAACCGGCCGATCCGCGAGGTCGCTGATCCCGAGGACGTCGAGCGTCTCCTCGACGCGTCGCCGCACCTCGTCGGGCGGCAGCCCGAGGTTGGTCGGGCCGAACGAGACGTCCGCGAAGACGTCCGCCGAGAACAACTGATCCGCCGGATCCTGAAGCACGAGCTGCACGAGCTGTCGATGACGCTCCAGCCCGCGCCGCGAACGCTGCAACGCCACCCCGTCGACGACGACGTCCCCTGACGTCGCCGCAACCGACCCGGCCACGGCGCGCAACAGCGTCGTCTTGCCTGCGCCGTTCGCGCCGACGAACGCGAGCCGCCGCCCCGGCTGCACGTCGAGGTCGACGCCGTCGAGTACGGCGTCCCGACCGCGATACCCCACGCGCAGATCCCTGACACTCAACCCACGGGTACCAGTTGCCTCCCGGCCGCCGGGCTCAGCCACACGTGACTCACTATCTCGAGCGACGCCGTTCGGCCCAGCTTGCCTGTTCTGCAGCCACCTGTTCATCGCGACATCACCGCCCACGTGATGAGGGCGCTGACGACGAGCACGACACCACACAGCGACCGCCACGACGCCTGCCGCGCGGGCGTCGTGACGATGAGGTCGCCCGTGTATCCACGTCCGGCGAGCCCCGCTTCGAGGCGCTGGGCGCGCGTCCAGGCCCGGACGAGCACCCCCGCGAGCAGCGTCCCAGTGCTCGCGAGCGCCGCGCGGCGCGTCGCGTATCCGAGGCGCGCCGTCTGACTCTCCCGGATCGTGCCGACCGAGTCGAGCAGCGTGAAGATCATCCGATACACGACGCCCGCGATCTCGACGAGAAACGCCGGCACCCCGACGCGCCGCAGCCCGCCGAGGACGTCCGTCATCGGCGTCGTCAGCGCGAGCACGAGGACGGCAGCCGCCCCCGCCGCTGCACGCGCCCCCGTCAGAACGGCTCGATCGAGCGACGATCGCCCGATCGACAACGGCCCCGCCTGCCACAGCGCGTCATCGGGCGCGGGGCCGATCGACACGAGCACGCCCACGAGGCCGATGACGACGAACACCGCCGGCAGCGCCCACACACGCAGCACGAGCCCGGGCGCGACGCGCGCACCCACCGTGACGGCGACGAACGCGACGACGACGACGGCCAGGTCGACGCGCACGTCCCGCGCCACCATCGCCACGGCGAGAAGACCGAGCGCCAGCGCAGCCTTCTCGCTGACGGCATGTGAGCGCCACGCGCTGCTCCACGCCGCCTCGTCGATCGCGAGATGAGCCACGCTCAGGCGATCCGCGAACCGTCGGGCGCGTTCGTGACGAGACCCGTCGCAGCGTCATCACCCGGGGCAGCACGACTTGACGCAACACCGTTACCCGCACTCGCGACACCCGACGCCGCGTCGCGGTTCTTGCGACGCTCGCGGAACGTGCCGAGGACGAAGCCGAGGAAGCCCGCACCGAGCGCGGCCTGCATCGCGAACAGCCCCGATTCGACCTCGCCACCGGGCTGCGTCCAGAACGGCTCGAACCACGGCTTGTAGTCGGGGTCGGACTTCTCGATGGTTTCGGTGGCCGCAGCGTCCGTGCCACCGAAGTCGCCACTGCGCGTGCCCATGACGAGCGCCAGGACGAAGATCGCCGCCGCGAGCACGACGAGGAGGACGTTCGTCAGTCGACGGTCACGCACGGCTCGCCTCCTTTGCCTCGACGTCGGCCGAGACCGCGACACCCGCATCGAGCCCACGATCGCGTCCGAATCCGAGACCGGCGAGCTCCGGGCCGGCCCAGGAGCGCAGCGCGTTCATGAGCAGCACACCGACGAGGCCCTCGACGATGGCGAGCGGAATCTGCGTCACCGCGAACAGCCCGAGAAACCGCGACCATGCGCCGACGAAACCCGTCGCGCGGTCGGGGAAGGCGAGGGCGAGCTGCGTCGCCGTCGTCACGTACGTCATGAGGTCGGAGACGGCGACGGCGCAGAACACGGCGACCGACAGCGGCGCGCGACGCATCAGCCTATAGACGCCGTACCCGGCCCACGGCCCGACGACGGCCATCGACATGACGTTCGCGCCGAGCGTCGTCAGCCCGCCGTGCGCGAGCAGCAAGGCTTGGAACAGCAGCACGATCGTGCCCAGCGCCGCCATGACAGGCGGGCGGAAGATGATGGCGCCCTCGCCGGTGCCCGTCGGATGCGACGAACTCCCGGTGACGGACGGCAACTTGATGGCCGACAGCACGAACGAATACGCCCCGACTCCGCCGAGCAGCAGCTTCGACTCCGGATGCTTCTCGATCGTGCGCTTGATCTCGCGCGCTCCGTGGATGACGAAGGGGGCCGCTACCGCGCTCCAGGCGGCAGCGTGAACAGGGGGCAAGAACCCCTCAGCGATATGCATGAGTGCACCTTCCCGGGATGACGCGTCCCGCTCGATGGCGTCACCCCGAGTTCCTGACTCACGGAAATCCCGTTCACAGTGGCGCGACCGTGCCGGATTCTCACCGGCTTCCTCGTCCTGGGTGACGCGCGCTGCCCACCCTAGCGAACCGCCCGCCCGCCGTGGGCACCCGGGACGCAGCAGCTCCCGCAACGGGGATCACACCTTCGTCGTGCCCGGCCCGCCACCTCTGACGGCCCCTAGTGCCACCGCCCCACGGCCAGGCTTCCCCCCGGCTCTCCCCCACGCCCGCGCTGCGGCACCGCACCACGTCGACATCGCGACGTCAACACCACGCCAGATCGCCCGCGAGCTTTCATGGCCGACGCACAGGATCTCGACATCACCCACCCACACGCGATCGCGAACGTGGGGGACGTGGAGAACACGACGGTGACACGAGCCCTGACGGTGGCAGGCGGCGTCCTCGCAGCCTGGATCCCGGTGCTCTACCTGCGCCTGGACGCGCAGCGCGTCGACCCTGCGAGCCTCGCAGCATGGGTGGGGCTCGACGTGAGCGAACTCCTCGCCCTCACCGCACTCGTTCTCGCCGCCGGTCGACGCGCCGCGGCCACCTGGCTCATCGGGCTCGTCGCCGCGACGCTGTTCGTCCTCGACGCCGTCACGGACATCGCGAACGCGACCACGACGAGTTCGCTCGCCACCGCGGTCGCCATGGCGCTCGCCGCCGAGATCCCCATCGCTCTCGGATGCCTACGCCTCGCCCTGATGCATGACGCGCCGGCCACGACGACGCAGCTGGCTCACGTCAGAGCCTGACCAACGCCGCGCGAGAACAGACGCCAGCTCGAACCCCCGTCCCCAACCGCGATTCGCGTCCCCATCTGCGAATCCCGTCCCCAACGACTCGCCGACCTCACACCTACCGTCGAGACGCCCAAGCCACGAGGCGACGCCACCGTGAGACGCCGCAACCATGAGACGACGAACGCCGGCCGGATGCTGGTCGCATCCGGCCGGCGTCATGTTCGCCTACACCCGATTCCTCGCGACGTCTCCGTCGACGCGATCAGGCGCCGAGGCCAGCACTACGACGAGGCGCCGACATCAACCCTGCGTCGGCGCCGCATCGAGCGTGCGCAGGCGCCCGTCGACCATCTCGTGCAGCGAGTCGACCGCGTCGAGGGTGTGCAGGTCGTGCGTCACCATGATGGTCGCGGCCTGGTGCTCGTGCGTCACCTTGCCGAGCAGTTCGACGACGGCGGTGCCGCGCTCGGTGTCGAGCGACGCGGTCGGTTCGTCGACGAGCAGCAGCTTCGGCTCGTTCATCAGCGCACGGGCGATGCCGACACGCTGACGCTGACCGCCGGAGAGCGCTGCGGGGCGGCGGTCGAAAACCTTCTCCAACCCGACGGCGGCGAGCAGTTCCTCGGCCCTCGATGCGGTGTCCTTGCCGTGACGCCCGGCGATGCGCGCAACGATCTCGAGCTGCTCCACGGACGTCAGCGACGCGATGAGGTTGCTCTGCTGGAACACGAACCCGATCGACGCGAGGCGCACGGCCGCGGCGTCCTTGTGCGAGAGCCCCGAGACGACCTTGCCGTCGATCGTCACGACACCGGAGTCGGGCGTCTGCAGCAGACCGGCGACGGCGAGCAGCGACGACTTGCCGGAACCCGACGGGCCCGTCACCGCGGCGAACTCGCCCGCAGCGACGTGCAGCGACACGTCGTTGACGGCCGTGATGCGCCCCGAGGCGCCGTCGGGGAAGGTCAGCGTGGCGTTCTTGACGTCGAGGCTCATCGGGCTGCTCCTGGCGCGGTGGTGGGGACGAGGGTGGCGTCGAGGCTCATCGCGCGGCCTTCGACACGAGGTACGGGTGCATGACGACGAAGGCTCATCGCGCGGCCCCCAGTGCGGTGTTGGGGTCGACGGTCACGATGCGGCGCACGCTGACGAGCGCGCCGAGCAGACCGAGGACGAACAGCAGCGCCAGCGGGACGAGCGTGGTGGTGAGGCTGAGGACGAACGGCACCGTGCCCTGCGCGAAGTAGCCGAGGACGGTCGCGACGATCGTGCCGAGGCCGCCACCGACGAGCAGCAGGATGGCGGCCTGACCCATGGCGTCACGCACGAGGTAGCCGGTGTGCGCGCCCATCGCCTTGAGGACGGCGAGGTCGGGCGTGCGCTGGATCGTCCAGACGGTGAAGAACGCGCCGACGACGAGGGCGGAGACGAGCATGAGCATGACGCGCATGAGCGTCAGCGAGCCGTTCTCGGCCTGGTAGGCGCTGATCGTGCCGAGCGACGTCTTCGGGTCCTGCACGTCGAGGCCGGTCGCCGAGGTGAGCGCGTCCTTCGAGAACCCGCTGCCCGTCTTGACGAGCGCGACGGTGCCCGAGCCCTGGCCGAGCAGGCCGGCGGCCTTCGCGTCGCTCTCGGTCATCCACACGACGGGCTGGTGCTGGTACGACGCGTCGTCGCTCAGCTTCTCGACGCGAACGCTCTTGTTGTTGAACGAGATCGACTCGCCCTCCTTGAGCGCGGCGTCCTTCGTGATCGTCTTGCCGACGACGACGGAGCCGTTCTTCACCCCCTTCGGCGCGGCGAACGAACCGTCCGGGACGGCGAAGACGGCGACCGCCGACGGCACACCGGAGACACTCGCGCGGCCCTGCGTGATCGTCAGGGGCGAGGCGTCGGTGACGCCCTTGACCGACTTGATCTGGTCGATGTCCTTCGACTCGACGTGGGAGCTGTCATACCCGACCTTCTGCCCCTTCGCAGGGGCCGAGAAACCGATCTGGTCGACACCGTGCGAGGGCAACGTGTCGATGGCCGACACGCTCTCCTTCCCGAGGCCGGCCGCGAGGCCGGTCAGCATGACGACGAGCAGCGTGATCAGGGCGATGACGCCGCCGATGAGGGCGAAACGCCCCTTGGCGTACGCAAGGTCTCGAGTTGCGAGGAACATCAACCTCTTCTTTCGGCACAGGTTCTCCAGGTTTTCTCCATTCCAGCGCGATTCACCCCCTGCGCGCATCACCCAGGCAGTGGGAGAACGCATCAACCGTTCGGTTGACGTCCGTGCGCGTCCGACGCATCCACGCGGCACAATGGGCGGCGATGAGTGCTACCGACCCCACCACCGACTCCGAGCGCACCATCCGCATCATGCAGGCCGCGATGCACGTCCTGTTCGTCGTGCTGCTCGTCGTTGGGGTGATCCGGGCGCTCGCAGGAGACGCCCCACCGTTCGCCGTCATCGCCGCGACGGTCGTGTTCACCGGCGTCTACCTGAGCGGCCTCGTCGTCGAACGCCGCGCGCGCCGCGCCCAGTCGCTGCGCGCCGCCCTGGATTCGCACACCGGCCAGGTGTGGATCGTCGCGCTGACGCTCGCGTGGTGCCTGACGCTCGCCGTCGCGCCTGACTTCGCGTGGGTGGCGTTCGCGCTGTACTTCCTCGTCCTGCACGTCGCGATCCGGCCCATCGCCGCCGCCCTCGTGCCCCTCGTCCTCGTCGCGAGCGTCGCCGCCCTCGTCTCACGCCCCGACGGACGCAACGTCGGCACCGTCATCGGCCCGATCATGGGAATGATCGTCGCGCTCGGCATCTCGTGGGTGTACGCCCAGCTGCGCGCGGAGAACACGCGCCGCCGCGAACTCGTCACCCAGCTCGTCGCCGCGCAGGACGACGTGCTCGCGACGCAGGAGACGCTCGCCCTCGCCCAGCACCGCGCGGGCGTGCTCGCCGAGCGCGAGCGCCTCGCGCACGACATCCATGACACCCTCGCGCAGGGCTTCTCCAGCATCGTGTTGCTGTCGCGCGCGGGCCTCGCCCGTAACCAGCACGCCCGCACCCAGCCAGCGAGCGCCCAGGCCACCCGCGACAGCGCCGCGCACGCCGGCGACGAGATGGTGCGCCTGCTCGAGCAGATCGAGTCGACGGCCGCGCAGGGCCTCGCCGACTCGCGCGAGGTCGTCCATGCCCTGACGCCGAGCGACCTCGTCGCCGCGCCGTTGTCCGGCGCTCTCGAACGCCTCACCGCGCGCCTGACGGAGCACACCGGCATCCGCGCCGACACGACCTGCGACGGCGAACCGCGCCCACTGCCGGCCCCAGTCGATGTCGCGCTGCTGCGCATCGCGCAGAGCGCCCTCGCCAACGTGCGCACCCACAGCAAAGCGCAGCGCGTCGGCGTGACACTCAGCTACCGACCCGACGAGGTCGGCCTCGAAGTCATCGACGACGGCGTGGGTTTCACCGGCGCCGACGGCGAACGCGCGCCCCTGGGCGGCAGCGGATTCGGCCTGCGCGCCATGCGTGAACGCCTCGACGCACTCGGCGGCCACCTCGAGATCGAATCCCAGCCCGGCGAGGGCGCCGCCCTCATCGCGACCATCCCCACCAGCGGCCCCTACACGGCGGTGAGGCAGGAGAACACCGAGCCCGCCCCCGCCCTGGCGGCCGGAGTCGAACCGCACGTGACACCCTCGACGGAAAGCAGCCTCCGATGACGAGCGTCATCCTCACCGACGACCATCCCGTCGTGCGCGCGGGCCTACGAGCGCTGCTCGACGCGTCGGGCATCGACGTCCTCGACGAGGCCGGCAGCGGCGAGGAGGCCCTGCGCGTGCTCGACCGCCTCGCCGAGCAGGGGGTGCGCCCCGACGTCGTCCTCATGGATCTGCAGATGGGGCCCGGCCTCGACGGCGTCGCGGCGACGCGCGCCATCCGCGCCCGCGACGACGCGCCCCGCGTCCTCATCCTCACGACCTACGACACGGACGCCGACATCGTGCGCGGCGTCGAGGCCGGCGCGTCCGGCTACCTGCTCAAGGACGCACCGCCCGCCGACCTCGTCGAGGCCGTGCACCGCGCCTCACGCGGCGAGACGGTGCTCGCGCCCGCCGTCGCGGCGCGCCTCGTCAACCGGTTGTCCTCGCCCGCACCGACGCTGACGGCCCGCGAACTCGACGTGCTCGACGCCGTCGCCGGCGGCGCGACGAACAAGGAGATCGCGAAGCACCTCTTCGTCTCCGAGGCGACCGTCAAGACGCACCTCGTGCACATCAACGAAAAACTGGGCGCCACCTCGCGCACCGAAGCGGTGGCACTCGCACGACGCGCCGGGCTGCTGCGCTGAGAAGCGCGCAGGGCTGAACCCTCAGTCGCCGCGCCCGACGACACGCCCCACGCTTGATGGCTGCCGCGCGAGGCGCACGGCGCGCTGGATGCGGCGCGTCGACTTGTCGGGGTGCGGTAGTTCGTCGAGCGCGAACCATCCGGATTCGAGGGCTTCGCTCGCCACCTCGACCTCGGGGCGCTCGTCGCACACGACGCGGAAGATGACGTCGACGTGCCGGATCTCCGGGTCGAAATCAGTGGCCATGACGCTGCCCGGTTCGATGTCGAGGCCCGTCTCCTCACGCACCTCACGCACGACGGCGTCCTGCGGTTGTTCGCCGGCGTCGATGAGGCCGCCCGGCAGCGACCATCCGCTGCGGTGCGCCTGACGCAGCGCAAGCACGCGCCCGTCGTGCTCGATGATGGCGACGGCGCCGGCGCTGAACGTCGGCTGCATGGCGTGCACGATGCGGTGGCTGAGCCCGGCGGGCAGCATCCGGTAGACGCGCAGCGCGGCCATCCGCAGCGCTCCGGGACGCTCGGCGTTCACATGGCCTCCTTGGCGCGGCGTTCGAGCTGACGTTCGTCGACGGCGTCGAGATCCTCGCCGCCGTGTTCCTCGAGATGGTAGCTGCGCATCACCTTGACCATGTTGTTGACGACGGCGATGAGCGGCACGGCCGTGAACGCGCCGAACGCCCCGCCGAGCAGCGTGCCGGCGCTCACGCCGATGAGGATGACGACGGGGTGCAGGTCGACGAACCGTCCGAGGATGAGGGGGTTGACGAGGTTGCCGAGCAGCTGCACGAGCACCGTGAGGATCGCGACGAGCACGAGCGCGGTGACGAGCCCGTTGCCGACGAACGCGACGGCGAACATGAGCGCCGCGGCGAGCAGCACCCCGACGAGCGGGATGAGCGAGCCGAGGAAGATGACGACGGTCAGCGGGACGGCGAGGGGCACGTCCGCGAACCAGAGGACGGGCAGCATCGCCGCCGCGTTGAGCAGGGCGAGCAGCACGAGCGAGCGCATGTAGACGACGAGGGTGCGCCACGCCGCCGCGCCCGCGAGGTCGACGTGGTTGTGCGCGCCACGCGGCAGCAGCCGCACGATCCAACGCCAGATGGAGCCATCGTCGGCGAGCAGGAACAACGCGCAGAACAGCGTGAGCAGCAGCGCCGACAGCCCGCCCGTGACGATGCCGACGTGCGCCGCCGCCCAGCCGACGATGTCGGCCGTGTGGTTGCTCAGCGTCGTTCCGAGGTCGGTCGTGTAGCGGCTCGCCGAGGTTTCGTCGATCTTCAGCGGCCCGTCGACGAGCCAGTGCCGCGCGCCCTGCTCGGCGAGCGTCAGCTGTCGGGCGAACTCGCCGCTGGAGTCGTCGATCTGCGCCACGACGAACGCGATCAGCCCCGCAGCCGAACCGACACCGACGAAGAACGCGATGACCGCGGATGTCGTGCGCCCCACGCCGCGCCGCACCAGCCACGACACGATCGGAGCGAGGAGCGCCGCGAACATCACCCCGGTGACGAAGGAGACGGTGACGACGCCGAGACGCGTGACGCCCCAGAAGAACGCGAGCACCCCGACGGCGATGGCGAGCAGGCACACCGACCACCACGCGGCCACCCGCACGCCGTACGGCACGGCCTCACGCGCCGACTCCACCTTCTGCTGTTCCATGGCCCAAGAGTGTCACGCGGTGGGGCGGGCGCGACGCAGCGTCACACCGGCGAGCGCTTCGGGCCTCACGAGGGTCGCCCCGGCGTGCGTCCAGAACTGTTCGATCTCGGCGTGCAGGCGCGACGACGGGTCGCTCGCGCGTGCTGACAGGTGCAGCCCGAGGACGGGCGCACTGAGCATGCGCGCCACGACGCCCGTGTCGACCCCGGCATTGAGGCACCCCGCAGCGGCAACCTCGTCGAGCATGTCGCGGGTCGTCTCCTGCCACACCCCGAACGACGCCGGACGCCCCGCGCCGTAGGTCTCGCGCTCGATCGCGAGCCGAGCCGTCGCCTGGAAGATCGGGTCGTCGGCGAGCCCGTCACAGGTGAGGTAGCCGTAGTCGACGAGGCGTTGCACCGGCGAGCCCGCCAGGGCGGCGACGGCGTCGCGCAGCCACGTCGTGTGCGCGGCGAGGACGGCGTCGGCGACCTCTTCCTTCGTGTCGAAGTGGAAGTACAGCGCGCGCTTCGTCACGCCCGAGCGCGTCATGATGTCGGCGATGGTCGCGCCGGCGAAACCGTGCTCGGCGAACGCCTCGGCGGCGCCCGTCAGGATGCGAGAGCGCGTCTCGTGCGCACGCGCCTGGGTGATTTTCCGCTGCGCCACCGAGCCACCCCCTCATGGTCGTCTCGTATTTCGGCCTGCGGATTCAATCACGAATTGTTATGTCGTCCGTCATGCCACTCGGGAGGCGGCCACCCCGGCCGCTCGCCCGGAGAACAGGCATCCTCCGAGGAACGTGCCCTCGAGCGCGTTGAAGCCGTGGACGCCTCCCCCACCGAAGCCGGCGGCCTCACCGGCGGCGAACAGCCCCGGCACGACGCGGCCGCGAGCGTCGAGCACGCGCGAGTCGAGGTCGGTCTGGATGCCGCCGAGACTCTTGCGCGTCAGCACGTGCAGCTTGATGCCGACGAGCGGGCCCTGCCTCTCGTCGAGCACGCGGTGCGACGCCGACACGCGCGCCAGCCGGTCGCCGAGGTAGCGGCGCGCGTTGTGGATCGCCATGACCTGCACGTCCTTGCCGTAGGCGTTGTCGACCTGCGCGTCACGCTCCTCGATCTGCCGACGCACGTGTGCCGCATCGAGCAGCGGCTCGTCCGTCAACTCGTTCATCTTCGCGACGAGCTCTTCGAGCGTCTCGGCGACGACGAAGTCCTCGCCGTGCTCGACGAAGTCGGCGACCGCTCGCGGCGCACCCTTCGCCAGCCGCGCCCGCACGACCTCGCGGCGGCTCCCGGACGTCAGGTCGAGGTTCTGCTCCGAGCCGGAGAGGGCGAACTCCTTCTCCAGCATCGGTTGGGTGACGATGAACCACGAGTGGTCGTACGCGCGGATCGCCGGGTCGCTGCGCAGGTGACGCAGCGTGCCGCGCGTGTCGAAACCGGGCAGGCACGGCATCGGCATGCGACGTCCGATCGCGTCGAACCACAGCGGCGACGGGCCGGGCAGGATGCGGATGGCGTGCTGCGGCCACACCGGGTTCCAGTTTCGGATGCCTTCGGTGTAGTGCCACATCCGATCACGGTTGACGAGGCGCGCGCCCGCGTCCGCGGCGATCTCGAGCATGCGCCCGTCGACGTAGGCGGGCACCCCCGTCAGCATCGAACGCGGCGCCTCGCCGAGATCCGCCGGCCACCAGCGCCGCACGAGGTCGTGGTTGCCACCGATGCCACCGCTCGCGACGATGACCGACGGCGCCGTGAACTCGAACCCGCCGACGACGTCGCGGTTCGACGCGACACCGCGCTCCGCGTCGTCGGGAGCGAGGACGCTGCCGCGCACGCCGGTGACGGCGCGAGCACCACCGTCGGCAGGGGTCTCGACGATGAATTCGTCGACGCGATGACGGTGCGCGAACGTCAGCAGGCCCCGGGCCTCGGCATCGAGCGCCTTCTCGACGAAGGGGCCGCTCACGCCCGTGCCGGTGCCCCACGCGATGTGGAAGCGGGGCACCGAGTTGCCGTGACCCCCGGCGCGACCGTCGCCTCGCTCGGCCCACCCGACCATTGGCGTGAGCTCGATTCCGTTCTCGCGCAACCACTCCCGCTTGCCGCCGGCCGCCCACTCGACGTAGGCGCGCGCCCAGCGCTTTCCCCAGACGTCCTCACCGAGGGGCTCACCGGACGCGTTCGCCTCACCCTCGAGGCGGTCCCACTGGGCGCTGCCGCACCAGTCCTGCCACGCGAGCTCGAGGCTGTCGCGCACCCGCAGGCGGCGCTGCTCGGGCGAGTCGACGAGGAACAACCCACCGAACGACCAGTGCGCCTGAGCGCCCAGATTGGCGCGATTCTCCTGCTCGACGACGACGACGCGGCGCCCCCGCGACGTTAGTTCGGCCGCCGCCACGAGACCTGCCAGCCCCGCGCCCACGACGATCGCGTCGAAACTCTTCCCGTCCATGCCCACCTCCAAAGTCTCGTCGCACGCACTGTCTCGGGACGACGCGTCACGTCGCGGCCTGTATCGAACGCCAGGGTTCGATGTGATGCCGATCACTGTACTCACGGGTTTTCGGGCGCATCGACGAACGACGAAAAGGCGCTGCGCGGCCGTCCGATGTGCTGACGTTCTCAGCCCGTCAGAAGGCGCAATGGGTAGCATCGGACGTTATGACCTCACGGACCGCAGCGGCGCGCCCCGACGAGACGCCCGCGGCCGGAGCGTCATCGCTCGGGGCCGACTCGTCCGGGCACCAGGCGACTACGGCGTCGTCCCCGCTCGCCGCGTTCTGGCGCGAGCTCAGCACGTTCGGCATCATCGGCGTGCTCAACATCTTCATCGACATGGGCCTGTACAACTGGCTGCGCGCCGGCCCGCTCGACGGCAAGGTGACGACCGCGAAGATCATCTCGGGCGCCGTGGCCACCGTGTTCGCATGGGTCGGCAACCGGTACTGGACGTTCCGTCACCGCGAGAACCGTCCGCTGCACCACGAGGTCGTGTTGTTCTTCGCCGTCAACGGTGTCGCACTCGCCGCCACCTCGGCCTGGGTCGCGTTCGCGCACTACGTGCTGGGGGCCCGCGGCGCGTTGTGGGAGAACGTGCACGCCCTCATCGGCATCGGAATCGGCACCATCCTGCGCTTCGTCGCCTACCGGACGATCGTGTTCGGCGCCGCCGCAGAGGATCCGAAAGCCTGACGCGCAGGAGCGGGATCAGGGGGCTGAGCGCCGTGCGCCCACCCGGGACACGAGGTGCCCGACCACATCACCCTCGAACGCTAGGACCGTCGCGCCCGTACCCGCGACAGGAGGTGCCCGGCCTGTTCGCGCCGCAGTTCGAGACCCCAGCCGGCGACGGCGAGCAGCGCCTCGCTGATGATGTTGCCCGACATCTTCGACGTGCCGAGTTCGCGCTCGCTGAATCGGATCGGGTGCTCGACGATGCGCGCCCCGGCCCGGATCGAGCGCCACGTCAGGTCGATCTGGAAGCCGTAACCGGCTGACGTCACGCTCGCGAGGTCGATCTGGCGCAGCAGCGTCGCGCGGTAGACGCGGAACCCGGCCGTCGCGTCATGGACTCGGGTGCCGAGCATCGCCTGGACGTAGACGTTGGCGCCGCGGCTGAGGATCTCGCGGTTCTTCGGCCAGTTGACGACGGAGCCGCCCTTGATCCAGCGGGAGCCGATGACGAGGTCGGCGCCGGCCGCGAGCGCGAGCATCGCAGGCAGTTCCTCGGCCGGGTGCGAACCGTCCGCGTCGATCTCGACGAGCGCGTCGTAGCCGCGCTCCAGACCCCACGCGAAACCGGCGAGGTAGGCCTTGCCGAGGCCCTCCTTGCCGCGACGGTGCATGACGTGCACGTGGGCGTCGGCCGCCGCCATCTCATCGGCGAGCTGCCCTGTCCCGTCGGGCGAGTTGTCGTCGAGGACGAGGATGTCGGCGTCGGGGACGGCACTCCGGATGCGCTCGACGATGACCGGCAGGTTCTCCCGCTCGTCGTACGTCGGCACGAGAACGAGCACTCGCTCGATCGGTGCGCGATCCGCTGCGTCGACCACCAAAGACCTCCCCACGAGCGCCAGGCGGGCGCCAGGCTGTGCATACCCTATCGGTGGCGACGGACAATGGAGCAATGAACCCAGCACGAATCGCGGTCGCCGGGCATCCGCAGGCCCTCGTGCGACGCACACCCCCCGGCCGGGCCGCATGAGCGCCGACATGAACATGGGCACCGTCGCCGAGGCCGTCACGACGCTCTACGGCGGCGACCCGGCCGACTTCGTCGCGGTGCGCAAGGAACTCGCCGCAGCCGCACGTACCGCCGGTGAGCGCGATGCTGCCCGTGAGATCGCCGCGCTCCGCAAGCCCACCGCCGCGGCCGCGGCCGTCAACCACCTCGACGACGGCGCCATCAGCGACGTCCTCGCCCTCGGCGAACAGATGCGTGCCGCGCAGACCTCGCTCGACGCGGCCACGCTCAAGGAGTTGTCGGCCCGACGGCAGGAACTGCTGCAGCAGATCGTCACGCGGCACGACCTGAACGGCTCGCTCGCCGAGGCCGTGCGCGCCACGCTGCTCGCGGCGATCGCGGACCGGCAGGCAGCCGACGCCGTGGCGACCCGCGCACTCGTGCGACCACTGAGCTACAGCGGGTGGGGCGACGTCGACCTCACCGACGCCGTCGCGCACCGCGACGCGCCTGCGCGCCCCGCGCTGCGACTCGTCGCCGGCGGTACGCCTGCCCAAGACCGAATCCGCGGTGCTGCGGCCGCGACATCAGCCCCATCCGCTTCCTCCTCCGCGGATGGAGCCTCCCCGCAGGTCGCCGACACCCAGAGCCGGCGGGATGAGGACGAGCAGGAGAAAGCCGAACGTGGGGCCGCCGAGCGCGAGAGCGCCCAGAGGCGGCGGGCCGAGCAGGAGCAGCGCGAGAAGGCAGCGCTGGCCGAGATGGATGCCCGCATCGCGCGGTTGCGAGTCCGCGTCGAGGCGGCGCAGAAGGCCTACGACGCAGCGAGAGCGGCCCGCGACTCGGCGCGGGCCGCTCTCGAAGAGGCGTTGCTCAGGCGCTCTTCGATGCCTGGGGGAACATCGTCGAGCAGTAGCTCGTGAGGTCCTCGACGGCGCTGTTGTACGACGTCGTGTCGACCGTCTTCGCCGGCTTCTCCGCCTTCTTCAACGCATCGACCTGAGCCGCAGCTGCGTCGGCCTTCTTCTTGAACGACGAATCACCGGACTGCTTCCCGTCCGAGCGCAGCGAATCCGCGAGCGAACCCATCGTCTTCGTCGCCTTCTGCAGGTCGGCGTCCTTGTGAGAGTCGACGGCGTCGTTCCACGCCGCGTTCGCCGAGACGACCTGGCTGTTCGACGAGATGCAGGCCTTGCGCAGCGCAAGTGTCGCGCCGGGCTTGCCGGAGGCCGAACTCGACTGGCTGACCTGCACGCTCGGGTCGTCGCCGCTGTTGCCGCAGGCACCGAGCGTGAGCGTCAGACCGGCGCAGGCACCGAGCACCGACAGCGTGCGGGCGGGTCGAAGAGTGAAGGTCACTGGGTCCTCTCAGGAAGGTCGGGGTGGGTCACGATGACGGACGATCGACTCCACCGTGACACATTCGTGACCTTGGCGGCCAGTCAGCACGCGGTGACACCCGCCACGCACAGTGCCATCCACCAGCGACCAGAACCAGCGCGCGCGAGGCGATCCTGAGCGAGCGGTGGTAAACACCATGCACGGCGCCGGCAATCGGCGGCCCGAGCCGGGCGTCGGGCTCGGGCCGTCTTGCTCGTCAGGACGCTGCCGCCCCCACGATGCAGCGTGCGACCCACCCCGCGGCCTCGTAGATCGGCACGTGGCCGAGGCCGGGGCCTTCGAGGAACGCCCAGGCCGGGTGACGAGCGGCGATGCGACGCGCCGCGGAGACGGGCACGAGGCGATCGCGCTCGCCGTGCACGAGCGTGACGGGCACCCGCAACTCACTCAGCACGCGACGGTAGCGCGGGCTTCCAGCAGCCACGACGAGCGAGTTGGCGGCCCGCACGAGCCCGGGCACGGAGTCCTGGTTCTCGGCCAGAGCACGGACCTCCTCGACGGAGCGTCGCATCACCCACTTCGGCACGCGATGCGGGTCGGCGACGACCGTCAGGACGCCCTCGACGCCCATGCGGTCGATGCCGCGGCGCGCGGCGTAACGCGGGATGACGCGTCGCGCCGCGGGTGGACACATGTAGAGGGAGAAGGTGACGAGCACGGACCAGTGCGGCCGATCCTGCGGGTGCAGCGGCAGCACGGGGTCGACGAGCACGAGACGCGACACGAGCTCAGGGTGCTTCGCGGTCATCATCGCGACGATCATCCCGCCCATCGAGTTGCCGACGAGGACGACGTCGCTCAGACCGAGCTGACGCAGGTACGCCGCGAGCAGATCGACGTTGTCGGAGACGGCTGAGCGGTTCGACCCACTCGTGCGGCCGAACCCTGCGAGGTCGAGCGCCAGCACGCGACCGTGCTCGGTGAGGAACGGCCACAACGGCTCCCAGTTGGCGAGGCTGCCGCCGAGACCATGGACGAGCACATACGTCGGGCGACCAGTCGGCGCGGCTTCGGGGTGGGGCTCAGCGTCGGCGGCACCAGGGTCGGCCGCAGCGTCAGCCGCGGCGTGCTCCCGTTGCTCGCCGGCGAGCGACGCGTTCACGCCCGGGACGTCGACACCCCCGTCACTCGAGGCGTTGTCGGGCTGATCATCAGGCCCGCTGTCGCGGTGGAAGACCTCGACGCGATCGTCCCCGATGTCGATGACGACGCTCGTGATCGGTGGCAGCTTCGGCTCCGGCAGGTCCGCGTTCGCCAGCGACACATTTGCGTGGCTCGACGATGCGCCCTCAGACGCCGGCGATTCGTCAATGTCTGCCCTCTCGGCGAGGCGCGAGGTGTCGACGAACGAGGTGCCGGACGTGCCGTAAGGTGCGGGCTCGCGTGGCGTCTCCGTCATCGTTCGAGGTGCTCGGCGAACGTCGGCGCCTGCGAGCCGAGGACGGGCGTGTAGGGGCGGATCGTGCGTTCGACGACGATGCCCTCGAGCAAGAACGGGTCGCGGTCGAGGCGCTCGGCGACATCCTCACGCGTCGGCGCGGCGATGACGAGCAGCGCACCGTCGGGCTCGGCGAGGGGGCCGGACAGCAGCATGCCCTCGACCTGCGAGAGGTAGGTGCGGTGCTCGTGGCGGTGGGCGTCGCGGGCGGCGACGTCGTCGGAATACGTGTAGGTGACAGCGAAGATGGCCATGATCTCTCCTACGCCACGCGCCGGTCGGCGGGCAAGTCGGGGTTGGTGCCCGAGAGTAGCCCCAGACGCGGCGGCGCGCCCATAGGATCATCCCAACGAGGCAGGGAGGGAACTCGGCGTGAGCGAGAGTTGGCAGCTGGGAAGCCGCTACACGCTCGAGCGGCAGATCGGCTCGGGCGCGATGGGGCAGGTGTGGGTCGGGCATGACGTCGACGGCCACACCCTGGCCTTCAAACTGCTGCGCCCCGAACTCGCCGACGACCCCGGCGTCGTCGCGCGCTTCCTGCAGGAACGCAACCTCCTCGTCGGCCTGCGCAGCCCGTACGTCATCCGCGTGCACGACCTCGTCGTCGAGGGCCCGCGCCTCGCGATCGTCATGGACTACGTCGCCGGCGACTCCCTGCGCGCCCTCCTGCAACGGCGCGGCAACCTGCCCCCGCACGATGTCGCGACGCTCGGCGCCCAGATCGCACAGGGCCTCGCCGCCGTCCACGGCGCGGGTGTGTTGCACCGCGACCTCAAGCCCGAGAACGTCCTGCTCGCCGACGACCCTGACGCGATGTCGAGGGCTACGACCGAGACCGTCTTGCCCGCCGCCGCATCGACGCCGACGTCCACCGACGCGCTGGGCACTCTCGTGCCGAAGCTCGCCGACTTCGGGGTGGCCTCCCTCGTCACGCAGACGGGGCAGGTGGCGACGGCGAACGTCATCGGCACGCCGCAGTACCTCGCCCCCGAACTCGGCGACGGGCAACCGAGCGGACGTGCGGGCGACCTGTACGCGCTCGGCGTCACGCTGTACGAGATGGCGTGCGGCGCGGTGCCGTTCCACGCGGACTCGCCCGTCGCGTTGCTGCGCCTGCACGCCGATCACGCGCCGACGCGCCCCGACGGCATCCCCGATGCCCTGTGGGTGCTCATCGCCGAGTTGCTCGCGAAGAACCCGCACGAACGCCCGGACGATGCCGCAGCCGTGGCACAGCGCCTGTGGGCCATGGCGCCGCAGTTCGCCGGCGCCCCAGCCGCGCCCGTGCTCAGCGCACCGCCGCGGACGTCACGGATCGTCGCCGCAGGGGCGTCGGAAAGCGCCTCGCCCATCGGATCGCCCGTGCCCATGTCAGGCGCCGCCGCGGCGGTGGCGGCGCCGCCTGCGGCCACAGGTGGGGCGGTCGGCGCGGTTGGCGTGGCCGGCCCGGGTGGGGCGAATCCCGCCGATCACCTGGGCACAGCGTCGACGACGAGCGACACTCCGAGCGGGGGGCAGCACCGGCGCAGCGTCTGGCTGGCGGTGACGCTCGTCGCCGGTCTCGCTCTCATCGCGCTCGTCGCGTGGCTGCTGCTGCGCGACTCCTCCTCGTCGCATCGCGCAGCTCCGGCGCCGTCATCGTCCACGTCCAGTCGTTCGGCGCAGCCACGAGACGTCCCCCTGTCGGGCGCGCTGTCGGGCGGGGCGCGCACGGCGAGCGTACGCGTCGGCGGATCCTCGTACGACGACGCCGTCACACCGCTGCTCACCGACCGTCAGGCGTGCACCGCCGCTGCACAGTTCACCCTCGATCGTCGCTACGACGAGGTGACGTTCACCGTCGGCGCCACCGACGCCCAGCCCGGGGGGACGAACATGCAGCCGGAGGGCACGACGACCGTGACCGTCCGCGTCGACGGCAGCGCCAAGCAGACCGTCGCCCTCGGCGGCAAGCAGGCCAAGACACTGCGCGTGCCCGTCAGCGGTGCCCGGACGTTGAGCGTCGACACCGACTCGATCGGCTGCTCGCCCGCGCTCGACACCGCCCCGGTCGCCCTCGTCGCCGGCACCCTGCGCACATCCTGACGCCCAGGGCGCCCTGCTGGCCCCACGCCCTGAAAATACCCCCGGCGCCACCCACTCACTCAGGCCCCGCCCACCTGCGATTTTCGTCCACATTCGCGATCCACGTCCACACTCGCGAATCTCGTCCACATGCGACCCGAACCAACTGCGTGACGAGCCGCCCCCTACGGCTCGTCACGCAGCAGACCTCGGTGGGCCACCGATTCGGCGTCAACCGGTCAGCGCATCAGCTCCGGCGCGACGTGGCCGAAGCGGTGCAGTGTGCGCGAGATGGCCTGTTCGCGCAGGAACGTCAGCAGTTCCCGGCGTCCCGTCGACAGCACCTCACCGAACAGCGGCGTGATGCTCGCGCCCTGGTCCTCGCCGGGCGCCGACGCGAGCGCGGCAGCCGTCTCGCCGTCGGCGTCCGCGCCGACCATGCGGATGCGCAACGGCTCACCGTCACGCGTGCGCTCACGGCACCACGTGACGAACTGCGCCGAGCTCCCGACCGACCCCATGCGGTTCAGCCAGACGAGTGCCTGACGTCCCTCGCCCGTCGCCGCCAGGCGTGTGAGCGCCGGCTGCAGCGCGACATCCCACGACAGGTACACGCTCGAACCGACGAGGTGTGCTCCGAGCACGAGTCGCGCCGCCTCGGCGAGCGTGCGATCCGCGACGGCGTCAGCGTCGCCGTGCGCCGCCGTCTCGCCGAGCTCGGCGCGCACGACGACCTGCGGCTGCGGGCGGTAGCGGAAGACGTTCGACTCGGCGCGCAGCGACGACGGGTCGGCCTCGATGCCGAGCTCCTCGCGCCACGCGAACGCGTCGGAACGCAGCGCCGCATGCAGCCACTCGCGGTCGGCTTCGTTTCGCGCCAGCGGCGACAGGATCTCGAGCAGGTCGCGCACCCGCGGCATGATCGGCGCGCCCTGACGCGCGACGCCGTCAGGCACCCACGTGCCGAACTGCGCGACGTAGTTCGGCCCGCCCGCCTTCGCGCCGGGGCCCATGACGGATTCCTTCCACCCGCCGAAGCTCTGACGCTGCACGATCGCGCCCGTGATGTGACGGTTGACGTAACAGTTGCCCGCTTCGACGTGCTCCTGCCAATACGTGATCTCGTCCTCGTCGAGGCTGTGGATGCCAGCGGTGAGGCCGAACTGCGTCGCGTTCTGCAGTTCGAGCGCCTCCTCGAGCGTGTCGGCGTGCATGAGGCCGAGGACGGGGCCGAAGACCTCGGTCATGTGGAAGAACGAGCCGGGCTTCACGCCGTCCTTGAGGCCGGGGCTCCACAGGCGGCCGGTGTCGTCGAGCTGCTTCGGCTCGACGAGCCACGTCTCACCCGGTTCGAGCGTCGTCAGCGCCTTGAGCAGCTTGCCCGACGGCGGCTCGATGACGGGGCCCATCGTCGTGCCGAGGTCGCTCGGCCAGCCGACGCGCAGCGACTTCACGGCGTCGACGAGCTGCTCACGGAACCGCTTCGACGTCGCGACCGAGCCGACGAGGATGCCGAGCGAGGCAGCCGAGCACTTCTGCCCGGCGTGCCCGAACGCCGACTTCATGAGGTCGGCGGCGGCGAGGTCGAGGTCGGCGGCGGGCGTGACGACGAGTGCGTTCTTGCCGCTCGTCTCACCGAACACGCGCGGCCCACCGGCGTGACGCGCGCGCCACCCGGCGAACAGGCGACCCGTCTCGATCGAGCCGGTGAGGATGACGGTGTCGACGTCGTCGTGCGCGACGAGCGCACGACCGTTGTCGTCCTCCTCGACGCGGACGACCTGCGCGGCGTCGCGCGGGATGCCCGCGGCCCACAGGGCCTCCATCGCGACCTCGACGCAGCCGACCGTCTGCGGTGCCGGCTTGATGACGACGGCCGATCCGCTCGCGAGCGCCGCGAGCACCGAACCGATCGGGATGGCGACGGGGAAGTTCCACGGCGGAGTGACGAGCGTGAGTCGGTGAGGCTCGAATCGCGCTCCGTCAGAAGCCATTCCGGTGACCAACTCTTCGCAGCGGTCGGCGTAGTAGCGCGCGAAATCGATCGCCTCGGAGATCTCCGGGTCGACCTGGTCGATCGTCTTGCCCCCCTCGGCGGCGGCGACGGTGACGAGATCACCGCGACGCTTCTCGATCTCCCGCGCCGCCTCACGCAGCAGCGCGGCACGCTCGGCGTTGGAACGTCCGGCCCACCCGGCCTGCGCCGCGACGCCGCGCGCGACGACGTCGTCGACCATCTCACGCGACGTGAGCTGCGGCGACGTCAGCGGCGCCGGCTGACGCGTGACGGCCTCCCGCGCCCAATCGCGCACCGCGGGCAGCGCCGGGTCGGAGTCGGCCGTGTTCTCGAAGAAGTCTCCGATCGGCGCGCGCTCGGGCGAGCGTCGCGGGCCGACGGGCGTCGAGGCGATCGCGTCGATCGACTCACGGAAGCGTCGCTCCTGGTCCTGCATCGCCGACAGCGCACCGGTGCCGACGAGGCCGTCACGCACGTACTTGTGACGCTCGGCCGCACCCTCGTCGTGGCTGAACATGGCGTGCAGGAAGTTCTGCTCCGCCGCGTTCTCCTCGAGGCGACGGATGAGGTAGGAGACGGCGACGTCGAAGTCCTCGCGCTTCACGACGGGCGTGTAGAGCAGGACGGTGCCGACGTCGGCCTTCACCGCGCGGGCCTGCGACGGCGCCATGCCCTGCAGCATCTCGACGTCGAGGTGCTCGCTCACGCCACGCTTCTCGGCGAGCAGGTGCGCCATCGCGACGTCGTACAGGTTGTGCGAGGCGACACCGAGGCGGCACACCTCCATCGCGTCGGCGCGCGTCGCGCGCTCGATGAAGCGCAGGTAGTTCGCGTCGACGTCCTCCTTCGACGTGTACGGCGCCTGCTTCCAGTCGTGCAGTTCGGCCTCGACGCGCTCCATCGCGAGGTTCGCGCCCTTGACGAGACGCACCTTGATGCCCGCGCCACCGTTGGCCTTGCGCTCCTTCGCGAACGCGATGAGACGCTCGAGCGCCGGCACCGCGTCCGGCAGGTAGGCCTGCAGGACGATGCCCGCCTCGAGGTCGTGGAACTCCGGCTCCGACAGCAGGCGCGTGAACAGCTCGATCGTCAGGTCGAGGTCGCGGTACTCCTCCATGTCGAGGTTGACGAACTTCTTCTTGATGTCGCCGCGGTTGACGTTCGCGGCGCCCCCACCCGGCTGGCCTGCGTCGGCGTTGGCGTCACCGGTGTTCGACGATGGCGACGACGCGTCGCTCGCCGTGCCGTTCGCGACGCGGTAGATCGGACGCAGCCGCTCGAGGGCGCGCTCGACGGTGCCCTCGGCGTCCCACGTCGAGATCTGCGAGACGAGGCAGCTGACCTTGATCGAGACGTAGTCGACGTCGTCGCGCGCGAGCAGCTTGCGCGTCTCCTCGGTGCGACGCGCGGCCTCGGCCTCACCGAGGACGGCCTCGCCGAGCAAATTGATGTTGAGGCGGAAGCCGTCGGCGTGCGCCTTGACGAGGTGCTTCGCGAGCGTCGGGTCGCTCGCGTCGACGACGAGGTGGCCGACGAGCTGACGCAGACGCGTGCGCGCCGCGGGCACGACGACGGGCGGCATCGTCGTCGCGAGGCGGGAACCGAGGCCGAGCAGCTTCGCGTCGAGCTTGCCCATGAACCCGGTCGCCTCGTTCGACGACAGGCGCGCGAGCTCGCGCGCGGCGGCCGTGTTGTCCTCGGGGCGCGCGACGCGGTCGACGAACTTCACCGCGAGGTCGAGGCCCTTCTCGTCACGCAGCAGCGCGCCGAGCTGGTCGCTCGTGCGCTTCTCGGCCTTCGTCTGGCCGGCCTCGGTCGCGTCGCTCCAACGGTTCGCGAGGGCGACGGCGTCCTCGACGAGGTCGTGCAGTTCGGCGAACGTCGCAGCGTCGTCGGACGGGGTGGTGTCGACGGTGGTGGCGCCCGGGGTGTGGGGTCCGTCAGTGATCTGGCTCATACCACCAGTCAAACCCCTCCTGACCGCTAAAGTCTTGCCCGCCTGCCGCAGCCTCGCCGCGGGTATCGGCCAGAACGGCTCGTCGTGACGGTTCGTGTCGCCGGCGGGACGGGAAGACCCAGGGACCTGTGGGGCTGGCGAGGTCTGTGGGCCTGGCGGTGCCGACACGCCCGCTACCCTTCCCTCATGACGACGGCACCGACGCTCGACGCCCTACGTGGCGCGCTCGGACCCGCCGTCCTCGAAATGGTCGATCACCTGCCGGGCACGATGTTCTGCGTCAAGGGTGCGGACGGTCGCTACCTCGCCGTCAACCCGACGTTCGTCGAGCGCACGAACAAGCGCTCGCGCGGTGACGTCGTCGGGCGTCGCGCGGCCGAACTGTTCGTGCCGGAGCTCGCCGAGCGCTACGAGGAGCAGGACGCGCGTGTCCTGTCGTCCGGCAAGCCGCTGTTCAACGAGCTCGAGCTGATCCGCGCCTCGGGCGGGCCGTTTCGTTGGCACATCACGGCGAAGGTGCCGCTGCGCGACGAGGCGGGGCGTGTCGTCGGCATCGCCAGCATGTCGCAGGACGTCGGCGAGGCCGCCGAGGACGACCCGGCGATGACGTCGCTCGGCGCCGTGCGCGCCTACATCGACGCGCACCTCGACCAGCCGGTGACGTCGCAGGATCTCGCCCGCGTCGCGGGATGCTCCGTCGACACGCTGGAGCGACGCTCGCGCCGCGTGTTCGGACGTTCGCCGCGCCAACTCGTCCTGTCATCACGCATCGACGCCGCGCGAGAGATGCTCACCGCCAAAGAGCTGACGCTGGCGCAGATCGCCGACCGCTGCGGCTACTCCGACCAGGCCGCGTTCAACCGCACGTTCACGCGCCTCGTCGGCATGCCCCCGGGACGTTATCGCCGCGAGCGCAGCACCCAGGGCTGACGTGACCCGACCCGATCCGACCTGATCCCGAGCCCCACCCCAGCCAACGGCCGGCACCGCCCGCGCGCCGACAGCATCCCGATTCTGCGATCTTCGTACACATTCACCGTTCATCGCTCCGACCCCGGCCGTCACCGCCGCGACTCGTCTTGATCCGCGGCCCGCGACGCCCCATGGGGCGTCCTCGCGAAATAGCGTGGACCTGCATGCCCTTCGAACCCGACGAAAGGACGCCTCTCATGGCCGACATCGCCACCGCCGACCTCTATGACGAGCTCGGCGACGCGCTCGACTCGTGCTCCACCCAGTTCACTCAATACGGCGGACGCGCGCGGTTCAACGGCACGATCGTGACGATCAAGTGCTTCCGCGACAACCAGATCGTCAAGGAGACACTCAACTCGCCGGGCGCGGGCAAGGTGCTCGTCGTCGACGGCGACGGCAACGTCGAGAGCGCCCTGATGGGCGACATGATCGCCGAGGCCGCCGTCGCGAACGGGTGGGAGGGCGTCATCATCAACGGCGCCATCCGTGACAGCGCCGCCGTCGCGAAACTCGACCTCGGCACCAAGGCTCTCGGCACGAACCCGCGCAAGTCGGCGAAGGACGGCAAGGGCGAGAAGGATGTTCCGGTGACGTTTGGGGGCGCCACGTTCACGCCCGGCGACCATCTGTGGAGCGACGAGGACGGCATCGTCGTCACGTCCGCGGAACACGCCTCCACCTTCCTGTCCTGACGGGCCCGACAAGCCCGACCTGATGCCGCTCTCGACGCAGCCCGCATGGCAGGCCTGCCTCGCAGGTCCGGCCGACGTCGATGCCACCCGCGCACCGCGTCGTCCGCGTGCCGCGCCGGGCCGCGCCGGGCCACCACATGCCGCGACGCGATCGAACGCCCCGAGAGAGTGGCGAGGGGCCACCTGCTCGCCTACCGTTACGCCCATGAGTTCAACTGTCGCGTGCATCGGTTTTACCGACCCCGCTGCCCTGGCCGCCCTGGCGCGCGACAAGGGTGCGCCGGCGCACGAGTTGTCGAGCACGACGCGTTGGGTCGACTCGAGTGGCGCGATGCTGTTGCTCGACCGCACGGCGCAGTACGCGCGCCCTGGTTTCGACACGCCGGTGCGCACTCCGTACCGCGGCATCACGCCGCTCGAGAACGGTCTGGCGCAGGTGACGCTGACGGACGTCTCGGGTTTCGAGCTCGACCCGTTCACGGTCGTGCCGAACAACCGGTACACGGTCGGTTGGGCCGCGGTGGGGCGCGTCGCGCTCGTCGCGATGGGTGTCGACACCGAGTTCTTCGCGACGGTCGAGGATTTCTTCGACTCGCCCCGCAGTGCGATGCCCGGAGTCGAAGGTGAGCCGCCGGCCGAGGTCAAGCAGTTCGGTCTGCCGTGGCCGCCGCCGATGGAGATCGAGACGTTCCTGCCCGCCACGTCGAGCGATTCGCCTCTCGCGACGTTGAGCGGCACCGTCCAGTTCGCCGAGATCCGCACGAACTCCGTCACGGGCCACGAGTTCCTCGTCTCCCGGATCGCGACGGTGTGCGGCGAGATCGACCTGTGCACGCCCGTCCCCCTCGACGGCGTGCCGGCACCGGGGTCGGTGACGGTCGGTCAGGTCGAGCTGCTCGCCGGTTTCCCGGCGCACGGTCTCGACGACCCGTCGGCCGCGTACGACTCCCCCGAACGCGTCGGCCCGACGTTCCGTGACGGAGACCCGAACTCCCCCGACGACGTCATGCCGATGGATGCCCCCGATCTGCCCGACGGCCTCGTCCTCGGCGAGGACGGCGTCGTGCGCACCACCGAGGAGCACGCAGCGTGGAAGGGCGGCGACCCCGAGGCCGGGTTGCGCCCGAAGCCGGTCCCCACGCCCTCCACGCGCGAGGAATCCTCCACCGAGGACGCCCTCGACGCCCGACGCGAACTGCCCGCCGAGCCTGACGTGGTCGAGCCCGGCGCCGACGAAGCGAGCGAGTCGATGGGTGTTTCTCAGACCAGAGAACCCAAGAACGCCGCTGTCGCGAGCGCTGACACCACTGACACCCCCGACGCGACTGATACGCCCGGTGCGCCGTCACGCGCGGCGGACCAAACGCCCACCTCCGGTGCCGCACGCACCGACGTCCCTGGCACGTCGACCGAGACGCCGAACCAACCGCCGGCCTCCGGTGCGGCGACCCCCCAGACGCCCGAAGCAACCGCCGCCAGCGCCTCCGACGACGACAGCGCCCCGCGCCCGGGCGAGACGCGTCGTGAGTGGCGGGCTCGCACCGGTCGCTGACGGCGCGCAGGTCAGCCGGCGGGGCGGTCACCCACCGTACGGGCTGCCGTCGCGGTTGGGCTCCAGCACGGACAGCGCGTCGAGCTCGCCGGCCCATCCCTGCGGGCCGGCGTCGCCTGACTGCTCCGAACACTTGAAAACCTTCCAAAATCTTGGCTAGACCTGGCGCATGAGCGACTATCCAGAACGCCACGCCTTGGGCAGGATCGATGTCATCAACCTCGAGGATCTTCCCGCGCTCAGCCGCGATGTTCCCCTCGACCTGCCGAGCATCCAAGCCGGGTGGCCCGACTTCGAGCACGCCTTCGACTCCCTGAGGGGACGACGCATGATGGGCCTCGTCTACGGCGGATCGCACATCTACCGCATGTGCTCGATTCGGTTGGATCGCGACGCCGCAAATTCGCTGGGTCTGGACGAGACGACGATCCCGGGTGGCGCCTACCTTCGGCTGCGCCTACGAGGTGAAGCGCCGGAGGTCTACGGGCACATCGGCGAGGCGTTCGACGTCCTCTTCGGCTCGGCAGATCACGACTCGTCCCGTCCGCAGATCGAGAGTTATCGACGTGAAGGCGAGGTCGACTGCCTCCTCCCGATCCTGGCGTAGTTGACGAGGGTCCCCCACCACAGACCGATTTACGTCATGTCGCTGATGGCCATCCCATCACCGAGGACGGTGGCATGGCGCCATGAGGGGATGACTTTGCGATCTGCGAGGGTGAACGTTCGTCATCTCGTCAAGCCTGCTGGATGTTGTGTCATGAACGCGCGCCATTTCACGCGTTGATGACACAAGATCGCGCCGGGGTCGGCGAGCGCCGAGCACCCCGTCAGCCACGCCCTCGCCGCTGCCACACCGAACCCGCCAGTTCGCCCACAGAGACGAAGGTCCCAGAGCTGCTCACCCCGGCGGCGGAAGCTTTTGTCAGTTGTGAGAGGCACAATGTCTGAGTGAACTCCGCTCTGCCACCGCGCCCTGCCCGCTCGTCAGGCACCCCGCGCCGCGGCCCGCTGCTCAAGCGCGCCGCGTGGCGCGCTGCCGAGGTGTTCACGACGCCGGCGCCGCCGCAGGAGTTCGCGCGCCTGTTCAACCCACTCGTCTCGAGCCGTCAGCTGCGCGGCGTCGTCACCGCCGTGCGCCATGAGACGGCGAACTCGGCCACGATCGAGTTCGCACCCGGCGGCACGTGGGACGCGCACAAGGCCGGCCAGTACGCGCGCATCGGCGTCGAGATCGACGGGGTGCGCAACTGGCGCTCGTACTCCCTCGTCACCGCCGAGGGCCACGACCCGGCGATCACCGTCACCGCAGTCGGGCGCGTCTCGAGCCACCTCGTGCACCACACCGAGCCCGGCGACGTGCTGTTCCTCGCGCCGCCGCAGGGCGACTTCCTCCTGCCCACCGGCCCGCGCCCCCTGCTCATGCTGACGGCGGGCAGCGGCCTCACGCCCGTCATGTCGATGCTGCGCACCCTGCTGCCGCAGCGGCGCGACGCGGACGTCGTCGTCATCCACTCCTCGCGCAACCCCGACGAGACGCTGTTCCTCGACGAACTCACGCAGATGAACGACGCACACCACAGCCTGACGCTCGTGCACCGCTTCACCGAGCACGAAGGCCGCCTCGACCTCGCGACTACCCACGACCTCGACACGCTCTGCCCCGACTGGCGCAGCCGCAAGACGTACGTCTGCGGGCCGCAGGAGATGCTCGACGACGCCGAACGTCTCTGGCACAGCGAGGATCTGCCGCACGAGCTGAGCGTCGAACGCTTCGCCCCGACCCTGTTCGCCGACCCCGACGCGCGCGGCGGCGTCGTCACGTTCGAGAAGTCCGACAAGGAGGCGAGCGCCGAGGGCAACACGACGCTGCTCGAGGTCGGCGAGGACGCAGGCGTCCTGCTTCCGTCCGGGTGCCGCATGGGCATCTGCCGTACCTGCCTGACGCCGCTCGTCAGCGGCACCGTGCGCAATCTGTCGTCGGGCGAACTGTGCTCCGACGAGGGCGAACTCATCCAGACCTGCATCAGCGCCGCCGTGGGCCCGGTCCACCTCGACGCGTGAGTAGCGATGACGTCACCATGACCACCCACGGCGCATTCCGCCGACCCGACGCGCCCGCCCTGAGCGCACGATCCCGCTGCGTCGTCAGCCCCTCGACGCCCCGTCACGCCGCGCTGACCGGACGCGCGGCCACCTCACGTCCTCTTTCCCAATCCGGCGAGAACGAACCCGACCAGGAGTTCAGCTCATGACATCCGTCCTCAACGCCCTCAAGCCCGGCGCCGCCGATTCGAAGACGGCCCGCGCGGCCGCGAAGCCCGACAAGCGCACCGGCGTCCTGCCGACGCACGGCCACCTCGCCGTGCGCCCGCCGACGGCCGCGCACCTCAGTGACGACGACGTCGAACGCCTCGGCGCCGAACTCGACGCGATCCGTGACGAGGTGCTCGCCGAGCGCGGCGCGAAGGACGCTGCGTACGTCAAGCGCATGGTGAAGATCCAGCGTGCGACGGAACTCGCGGGCCGCGTCTGCATGATCGGCAGCCGCTCGAAGATCGCGTGGAGCGCCGGCGTCGGCCTCATCGCGCTCGGCAAGGTGCTCGACAACATGGAGCTCGGCCACAACGTCCTGCACGGCCAGTGGGATTGGATGCGCGACCCCGACATCCACTCGACGACGTGGGAGTGGGATTTCGTCGCGCCCGCCCGCGGCTGGCAGCACACGCACAACGACCTGCACCACACGTGGACGAACGTCATCGGCAAGGACCGCGACGTGGGCTACAACATCCTGCGCGTCAGCGACGACCAGCCGTGGAAGCCGCGCGACCTCGCGAACCCGCTCGTCAACCTCGTGCTCGCGCCGATGTTCGAATGGGGCATCGCGAGCTACGACATCGAGTGGGATCAGTACAAGGCCGGGTACAAGTCGCGCGAGGCCGTCATGGCCGACATCGCGGCGCTGCGCGACAAGGCCATCGCGATGGTCTCCAAGGACTACGTCGCGACGCCGCTCGCTGCGGCTACCGTTGGCGCGCTCGTCGGCAAGGCCCTCGGACGACCGACGAACTTCCGTTCGACGGCGCTGCGCGCGCTCGGCGGCACCGTCGCGGCGAACGCGCTGCGCAACGTCTGGGCGCACGCCGTCATCTTCTGCGGTCACTTCCCCGACGGCGTCGACACCTTCGACGAACGCATGATCGACGGCGAGACGCGCGGCGACTGGTACATCCGGCAGATGCTCGGCTCGGCGAACATCTCCGGCACCCGCACGTTCCACACGCTGACGGGCCACCTCAGCCACCAGATCGAGCACCACCTCTTCCCCGACCTGCCGAGCAACCGCTACATCGAGGTCGCCCCCAAGGTGCGCGAGATCTGCGAACGCTATGGCCTGCCGTACAACACGGGACGATTCGGGCGTCAGCTCGGCTCGACGTGGAAGAACATCTGCGTCCTCGCAGTCCCGACACGTGACGAATGGGCCGCCTACCGCGCCGGTTGATCGCCTCTGCCCCTCGACGAACCCGCACGTCCTGTCTCGACGGGAGTGCGGGTTCGCACGCTCCGTCGGACGGGCGTGTGAGCGCGCGGGAGCACCCAACCCGCACGTTGCCGTCGCAACTGGGCGCGATAGTTCGCGTATCCGCTGAGCGCACAGCTCGCCGAGTCGCCGCCACCCTGTGAAGTAGCTCATAATGGGCTGTGCATGCCCGATCTGCTCGAGACCGAGCCTCGCGGGCCTTCATCGAAAGGTGACTCACGTGTCACTCACCTCCCGCGTCGCCGCCGGTTTCGGCACCGCGCTCGTCGCTGTCTCGTTCGCCGCTCCGGCCCTCGCCGAGCAGCCTGCCCCGAAGCCGACGATGCCCGCCACCATCGAGCAGCTGGCTGCCAAGCTGCCGCCGTTCCCCGGCGAGAACGCCACGGACGCGCAGATCGAGGCGTGGTTCCAGCAGGCGTCGAAGGCCCTCGGCCTGCCGCCCTTCCCGGGTGAGAACGCCACGGACGCGCAGGCGTACACGTACGTCAAGGCCGTCGTGAAGCTGCTCGGCCTGCCGGCACTGCCCGCGATGGACGCCTCCGACGCCGAGTACGACGCGTGGGCCGGCAAGGTCGCCACGATGTTCGGCCTGCCGAAGCCGCCGTCGGCCAACGCGTCCGAAGCACAGTGGGACGCCTGGTTCACCACGCTCATGGGCATGTCCGGCATGCCGCAGATGCCGGGCGGGATGCCGCACAAGCCGGGCGCGTCCCACGCCTCGTCGAAGCCGGCCGGCCCCGTCGTCCAGACCGACCGCGTCGCGCCGTCGTCGAACACCGGCGCGCTGACGGGCGCTGCCGCGCTCGCGTTCGCTGCGGCGGGTGTGACGCTCGTCATGCGTCGCCGAGCATCGCGCTGACGCAACGCTTTTCCCGGGTGACGCCCGTCGAGCCACGGCTCGGCGGGCGTCGCGCGTTTGCGGCGGGCCGGGGCTCGGTCATTAGACAGGTGGAGAACCCGCACGGAGCAACACCACTTCGTGCCCGCTCACACTTTCCGAGGAGACGCCACATGTCGCACTCGACCATGAACATCCGTCACCGCGCCGCCGCCCTGGCCGGCGCAGTCGCCATCGTCGGCACCGCAGGAGCCGGCCTCGCGAGCACCGCTTCCGCAGCGACCGGCTCGGGCGCGCAGAGCACGCTCGCCGCCATCAAGTTCTGCGAGGGCTCGAACAACTACCAGGCGCAGAACCCGTCGTCGACCGCCTCGGGCGCCTACCAGTTCCTCGACACGACGTGGCAGGGTCTCTCCGCCGCCAAGGGCTACTCGAAGGCCAAGTACGCGCCCGCGTCGGTGCAGGACGCCGCAGCCCTCGAGTTGTACAACCAGGCCGGCACCTCCCCCTGGGCCGCCAGCTCCAGCTGCTGGGCCACGTAAGACCTCTCGGCACGATGTGTCGTGCCGGTGACGCCCCCGTCAGGGTTTGTCCTGACGGGGGCGTCGTGCTGCCCGGGCAGGCCGGGGGTGGGGCCCGTCAGGACGCGCGTCGCACGACACCGTCGAGCTGAGCGGCTGAGTCGACGATGCGGTAGCCGACGCCACGCACCGTCGTGATGTCGTGGCGACCGAACGGGCGGTCGAGCTTGCGCCGCAGATGGCTGACGACCTGGTCGACGAGGTTCGACGTCGCCGCATCGAGCCCGCCCCAGACATCGTCGACGATGCGCGCGCGTGACACCACGTGCCCCGCGTTGCGCATGAGCAGTTCGAGGACGGCGTACTCGCGGGCGGTGAGGTCGATCGCCACCTCACCCCCTTGCGCGCCGCTCACCACGTCGCGGGTGGTGGCCCCGCCCGGCTCGGCAAGGGCGCCACCGATGCTGGCGTGATCGCTGCCGGCGTCACCCGTGGTGGCGTCGTCGAGCGTCCTGACGGCGACGCGCGCCGCTCGATCCAGACGGAGGGTCCCGACGCGCAGTTCGTCCTCGACGAGGTGCGGGGCCCTGCGCGTCAGAGCTCGCAGACGCGCGGCGACCTCGGCGAACGGCACGGGTGAGGTGACGACATCGTCGGCGCCCGCGTCGAGCACGTCGACGAGGTCGGCCGATTCGCTGCGGCGAGCCATGACGAGGATCGGCGCGCGCTCGCCGTCGCCGCGCAGGGCGGTGACGACGGGGACGTCGTGCGTGCCGGGTCGGGCGCTGCAGATGACGATGACGTCGGGTTCCGCCTCGCTCGCCAACCACAGCGCCTCGCCGCGCTGAGAGGCCGCCTGCACGACGTACCCCTCCTGCGCGAGCGCCGGCTGCAGACGTGCCGACGTGCGGCCGGATTCGTCGACGATGAGTGCCTTCATGACGGCGACGCTAAGAACCTCGCCTTTGATTTCGATAAGAACGCCGGCCGTCACGCGCCCTCTCTGAGGCACCGACGGACCCTCGCCCGGCGGCTCGCCGCGACGCGGTGCTTCTGTCGAAAAATGTTGCCCCACAAGCGATCAGAGCCGCCCGCCGTCGACAGGATGCGATGACGGCACGCCTCACAGCAGGCTCACAACGTTTCGTCGCCGTCAGAGTCGCGTCAGCCGCCCGCAACGAAGCGTCGGCACGGTGGATGACGTCAACAGACCGACGAGAGGAACAGTCATGACCCACTTCGACGCCACCACCGACCCGATCCGTTCGCACGACATCACGGACGCCGCACCCAAGCAGAAGCGCAAACGCGCCATGACGTTCGCGAGCGGAATCGCGCTCGTCGGCGTCGCCGGTGCGGGCCTGGCCTCCACCGCGAGCGCCGCGACGTCGACGTCCTCGTCGTCCGCGTCATCGGTGCTCGCCAAGATCAAGTCCTGTGAGAGCGGCGGCAACTACCAGGCCGTCAACGCCTCGAGTGGCGCCTCGGGCGCCTACCAGTTCTTGAACTCGACGTGGAAGGGCCTGTCGGCCGCCGCCGGCTACACGACGGCCGCCTCGGCGCCCGCGTCGGTGCAGGACGCCGCCGCCCTCGAGCTCTACAACCAGGCCGGGACGTCGCCCTGGGCCGCCTCGAGCAGCTGCTGGTCGAGCATGACGAGCGCGCCCACGACGAGCACCTCCAGCTCGTCGACGAGCACCTCGCCGAGCACGAGCGCCACGTCGGGCACGACGACGTCCACGAGCACGAAGGCGTCGAGCGCGTCCAGCTCGACGGGCAACAGCTCGAGCACGACGACGAGCGTGTCCAACTCGAAGAGCAGCACCGCGAGCACGAAGGCGGCGCACCCGGGCAAGGCGAAGGCGCACGGCAAGCCCGCCCTGAAGCGCCCTGGGTCTGATGGAGACTCGCGCTATTTGATTCCGATCAGCAGATTGCTGTCGTTGGGGACAGCATAGAACGCGTTCTCGAACTCGGCGGGTGGGACGTCTCCGAGGTATCCGTGGAGGCGCTGCGTGTTGTGCCAGTGCACCCAGCCGAGCGTCGCGAGCTCCAGATCCTCCACCGGCTTACACGGTCCCGAGCGGGTGGGCCCGCGAACCAACTCGGCCTTGTAGTAGCCGTTCACC
>NZ_JAGEKQ010000050.1:0-7602 GCF_017565385.1 Dermacoccus sp. NHGro5
CCTAGGGGCGTTATCACGCGAAACCTGGGAGCCACGCCGCGCGGGTCGTCAAGGGCCCCGCCCGGACCCATCGGCGATTCCTGTCCCCATCTGCGATTTTCGTCCACATTCACCAGGAGTGAATGTGGACGAAAATCGCAGATGGGGACAGGCGGTGCGCTGGGGTCTCGCCGGGCGTATGGCCCTAGAGTGGCGCGAATGGTGACGTTCGTGGCGCTGCTCTCCTCCGCCGTGTGGGGCACGGCCGACTTCGTGGGCGGGCTGTGGGCGAAACGCTTCCACCCCGTCAAGGTGGTGGCCCTGTCGCAGCTCGGGGGACTCGTCGCGGCACTGATCTTCTTCGGCGTCGTCTCCCTCTCCGGCACGCACGGCTCGTCCGACTGGACGTCGTGGGCGACGTGGGGCGTCGGCGCGGGGCTGAGCGGCGCCGTCGGGCTGATGTGTCTGTATGCGGCGCTGTCCAGCGGGACGATGGGTGTCGTCTCGCCGATCACGGCGCTGGGCGCGATCGTCCCCGTCGTCCTCGGCCTCGTGCGCGGGGACGCGTGGACGCCCTCGATCGGCATCGGGTTGCTCGTGGCGCTCGCCGGTGCGGTGCTCGCGAGCGGACCGGAACTGAGCGGCGACGTCGGGCGACGCCCCGTCGTCCTCGCGTGCATCTCCGCGCTCGGGTTCGGGGTGTCGCTGTACTGCATGGACGGTGGTGCGCGGCACGACTTGTCGGGAGCCATGCTGGCGATGCGTTGCGGGTCGCTGACGCTGCTGCTGCCGACGCTGTTCGCCCTGCGCTCGAAGGGGCTCGCCCGGGAACCGCTGACGCGCCGCGACGTGCTCGTGCTGCCGCTGCTGGGCATGGGCGACCTGACGGCGAACCTGCTGTTCGCGGCGGCGTCCGCGCAGGGGCAGGTGTCGATCGTCGCCGTGCTCGGCTCGCTGTACCCCGTCGCGACGCTCCTTCTCGCCCGCCTCGTGCTCGCCGAGCGGCTGCGAATGGTGCAACTCGTCGGGGTAGCGCTGACGGTCGTCGGCGTGGTCCTCGTGACGCTGTGACGGGACGTCGGCTCGGCGCCGAGCGCGTCTCGGGGCTGCGCGCGTCCGTCGTCAGCTGACGAAGAACTCCAGTTCCTGGTCGTCGTCGACGCGTGCGCGGCCGACGTGGTGCATGCCGATCCTGCGGGCCACCCGCTGCGAGGCGTGGTTGTCGAGATCGGTGACGGCGACGCCGCGGCGCAGGCCGCCGGCGAGCGCTTCGTCGAGGATGGCGCGCGCAGCCTCCGTCACGTAGCCGCGGCCGGTGTGAGCGGCGTCGACGTCGTCATTCGTCCATCGACGCAGCGTCAGGCGCGGGGTGCGCAGTTCGTCAGTGGGACGTCGGGCGTCGTCGGCGTGCGGCGTCGTCGTCGTGTCGGTCGTCATGGGGCCAGCGTGGGCGGGCGGCTGACGCGCCGCAGGAGCGGGACGGACTGGGAGCGACTTCGACAGGGCCCAACTCCATGTCGGACGAGACGTCACACCCTCGACGCGCGGATGACCGCGTCGCGGCAAGGGGCGCGTGAGAGAATCCACGACGTGACCGAAGTGAACGCAGACCCGCGCAACTCCGTCCTCATCAAGGCTGCCCGCGGCGAGGAGGTGCCGTACACGCCGGTGTGGTTCATGCGGCAGGCGGGGCGTTCGCTGCCCGAGTACCGCAAGGTGCGTGAAGGCGTCGGGATGCTCGAGTCGTGCCGCCGCCCCGACCTCGTCACCGAGATCACGCTGCAGCCCGTGCGCCGCCACGACGTGGATGCGGCCATCTTCTTCTCCGACATCGTCGTGCCGCTGGCTGCGGCCGGTGTCGACCTCGACATCGTCGCGGGCGTCGGCCCCGTCGTCGCCCAACCGTTCCGCACGCGCGCCGACCTCGCGCGTCTGCCCGAGCTGACGCCCGACATGGTCACCGACATCACCGAGTCGGTGCAGTTCATCACCGCCGAGCTCGGTGGCACGCCGCTCATCGGGTTCGCCGGCGCGCCGTTCACGCTCGCGTCGTACCTCATCGAGGGTGGGCCGTCGAAGAACCACGAGAACACCAAGGCGCTCATGTACGGCGATCCGCAGCTGTGGAACGACCTGTGCGCGCGCCTCGCGCAGATCTCGGGCGCCTTCCTGCGCGTTCAGGCAGCAGCGGGCGCGAGCGCCATCCAGCTGTTCGACTCGTGGGTCGGCAACCTGCCGCTCGACGACTACCTGCGCTTCGTCCAGCCCCATTCCCGCACGGCCCTCGCCGCCGTCGACGATCTTCCCGGCATCGACGTGCCGAAGATCCACTTCGGCGTCGGCACCGGCGAGCTGCTCGGTGCGATGGGTGAGGCGGGCGCCGACGTCGTGGGCGTCGACTTCCGCGTCAGCCTGGACGCGGCCCGCGAGCGCACCGGCAACCAGTACGCGCTGCAGGGCAACCTCGACCCGGCGCTGCTGTTCGCGCCGTGGGAGCCGCTCGCGGCGCGTGTCGACGAGATCGTCGCAGCCGGTCGGCGCGCGAAGGGCCACATCTTCAACCTCGGTCACGGCGTCCTGCCGAGCACCGACCCCGACGTCGTCACCCGGGTCGTAGAGCGTGTCCACAGCGTTTCCGCGCGCTGAGCGCCCCGCCCAAGCGCTCACGACGAGCAAGGGGCTGACGGCGCGCGGCGTCGTCGGCTCCGCGCTCGCCATGCTCGGCGGGTTCATGACGAACGACCTGCCGCCGGGCCCGGTGCGCGACGTGCTCGCGCCGCTGCACTGGCTCTACCAGCAGCAGCTGGGGCGCGTCGCGGGCTGGATCATCGTCGCTGCCGGCATGCTGTTGCTCGCGTGGGCCTGGGTCGACCTCGCGCGCGCCACCCGGCACACGCCCCGCGACGGCGTCGCGCAACGCGCGGCGACGGCCGTCGTCCGGCGCCTGACGGCACTGTGGGCCTTGCCGTGGCTCATCGCGCCGCCGATGTTCTCCCACGACGGCTGGAGCTACCTCGCGCAGGGGGCACTGACGCAGTCGGGCCGCGACCCGTACGTCGTCTCCCCGGGGGAGATGCCCGAACTGCTCACCTCGATGGTCGACCCGATCTGGCGCTACACCCCGACGCCATACGGTCCGCTGCCCCTGACGTGGGGCGCCCTGTGCACCGAGGTCGTGAAGGAACCGACGGTTCTCGTGTGGCTGCAGCGCGTCCCGATCATCATCGGGCTCGTCCTCACCGCCTGGGCCGTGCCGCGTCTCGCGCGTCGCCTCGACGTCAGCCCCGCGCTCGCGAGCGCCCTGACGCTGGCCTCCCCGCTCGTGCTCGCCCACGGTTTCGGTGGCGAGCACAACGACGTGCTCCTCATGGGCCTCGTCACGGTCGCGCTCGTGTGGGCAGCGGCGGGGCGCTGGGTGTGGGCCACCGTCTTCGTCGGTGTCGCCGCAGGGGTCAAGTTCACCGCCATCGTGGCCGTCGTCCCCGTCGTGTTGTTGTCATTGCCGGTGGGCGTCGACCTGCGTCGACGCTTCGCCCGCCTCGCACAGGCGGGGCTGCTGGGGGCTCTCGTGACGGCGCTGTGCGGCATCCCATATGGCCTCGGCGTCGGCTGGATCCGCGCGCTCAGCGTGCCGGGCGTCGTCGTCACGCCCGCCTCGATCCCCACGGCTCTCGGTTACCTGCCCCGCTACTTCTTCGGCTTCATCAGCGACGAGGCCGGCGACCTCGCGATGTCGCTCATCCGCGGCGCCGGCATGGGTCTCGCCGTCATCCTTGTCATCTGGGCGGCGCTGCGCCGGCCGACGGGCAAATTGCCGTCGGCGATGGTGACGAACGCGGGAGTGTTCGCCGCAGTCGTCCTGCTCGCGCCCGTCGTGCACTCCTGGTACGCGTTCACCGTGCTGCCGTGCGGTGTGCTGCTCGCGATGCGCACCCGCCGCATCCACCTCGTCATGACGCTCGGGGTGGCGTCCGCGCTCACCGTCATGTGGGACACGACGCTCGCCGGCGCGAGTCTGCTCGTTGCGGCCGTCGTCGTCGCGTCGCACCAGTTCGCGCTGACGCGCCGTCGCGACGACCTACCACCACGGGTGCGTCGCTGGCTGAGTGCCTGAGGTTCGGCGCTCGTTCTTGCGGTTGAGTCACTTCGTGCCACGTGAGTCAGTCCTGACCGACGCGGGTCGCACGAAGTGACTCAGCTGCGCTCGGGAGGCGGGCAGCGCGGTGAAGGTGGAGGGCGGCGGCAGTGGATCAGTGCGCTTCGGGGCCGACGTCTTCATGGGGCGTAGCAGCTCCACGGTGCAGGTCGACGATGAACCACGGCAGGAAGAACTGCACGAGCGGGCCGATGAGCAGGGCGTAGGCCACGGTGCCGAGCCCGACGACGCCGCCGAGCAGCCACCCGATGACGAGGACGCTCACCTCGATGCCGGTGCGGATGAGGCGCAGGCTCGCACCGGTGCGGTGGTGCAGGCCTGTCATCAACCCGTCGCGCGGGCCGGGGCCGAGCTGGCTGCCGATGTACATCGCACCGCCGATGCCGTTGAGGACCAGCCCGAGCGCGAAGACCACCACCTGCCAGGCGACGCCGTGCACGTCGGGCGTGACGGCCAGCGTCGCGTTGAGGGCGAGCCCGATCCAGACAGAGTTCGCGATCGTCCCGAGCCCCGGCCACTGGCGCAGCGGCACCCACAACAGCAGCACGGCGAACGACGTGATGATCGTGACGGTGCCCATGTCGAGCCCCGTGTGTTCGCTGACGCCCATGTGGAACACGTCCCACGGGTCGAGGCCGACATGGCTGCGCACGAACAGACCCATCGCGGCGCCGTACAGCGTCAGGCCGACGAACAACTGGGGCAGACGCAGCCCGAGACGCCCGGCGCGCAGTTGCTCGGCGGGCGTCAGGTTCGACAAGGTTCGGTGACGGCGCCGCACGCCGCCGGTCGAGGCCGCATCGGCAGGTGGCGGTGTGGGCATGCCCTGCTCTGGAACGTCGGCGGTCGGGTGGGGCGTGCGCATGGCGTCACCCTAGGGGCGAGTCGAGTCTCGTGCGCGTCGTGTCCAGGGGCGCAGAGGCGGCGCAATGGTGACGGCGGGTACGCACGTAGGACCTTCGTCACCATCTGGGCCGCAGGCGCCCCTCGACGACGTGGCTGGGGGTGCGAGGTGAAATGCTGGATCACATGAAGGTCGGCATCATCGGTGGTGGCATCTCGGGGCTCGTCGCAGCGTGGCACGTCAGCACGACGCACCCGGACACGCAGGTGACGGTGTTCGACGCGGACGAACGCGTTGGGGGCAAGCTGCGCCAAGAGGTGATCGCCGGGCACGCCGTCGACGTCGGCGCCGAGTCGGCGCTCTGGCGTCGGCCCGAAGTCGTCGCGCTGCTCGCCGAGCTCGGCGTCGATTCCGTTCACCCGCAACGCTTTCCAGCGATGCTGTGGTCGCGAGGCTCGCTCGAGGCGCTGCCCGCGGGCACGCTCATGGGCATCCCCTCCGACCCACACGCCGCCGCCGGTCTCCTCGACGACGCCGAGGTCGCGCGCGCCGCCGACGAACGGGCCGTCAGCCTCACCCTCGACGATGCTGAAGCCGACATCAGCGTCGGTGACGCCGTCGAGCAGGCACTTGGCTCGGCCGTCGTCGACCGCATGGTCGAACCGCTGCTCGGTGGCGTGTACGCCGGCCACGCGCGCGAGCTGTCGACGCGCGCCTGCGTCCCCGCCCTTTACGCCGCGCTACGCGCCGGCACCCTGCTGACGCAGGCTGCTGCGGCGGCGTCGTCGGCCGTTTCGTCGAACGACGCCCGTCAGGTGTTCGGCGCACCCGCCGGGGGCATGGGGTCGTTGCCCGAGAAACTTCGCGAAGCCCTCGACGCCAGGGGAGTGGCGATCCGCACCGGGGCCACCGTCATAGACCTGCGTCGCGCCCTCGCGCACCGCGCCGGCTGGCACGTCGAGGTCGACGTCGAGGGCCTGCCCGAGCCGCATACGTTCGACGCCGTCGTCCTCGCGACGCCGGCGCCCGTCACAGCCCGATTGCTCGCCGACCTCGCGCCCGAGGCGGCCGACGCGCTCGCCGAGATCGAGTACGCCTCGATGGCCATCGTCACCTACGCGTTCGATTCGGCTGTCGCACAGCAGCTTCCGCAGGGTACGGGCTTCCTCGTCCCGCCCGTCGACGGCCGCACGATCAAGGCGTCGACGTTCTCGTCGATCAAGTGGCCGTGGCTCGCCGAGGCTGCCCCCGACGTCACGTACGTGCGGGTCTCGCTCGGGCGTCACCGCGACGACGCGATCCTCGGCGAGGGCGACGACGCCCTCGCCGCAGCGGGCTTGGCCGACCTCGAGCACGCCCTCGGCCACCCGCTGCCGACGCCGCGCGATCAGCACGTGCAGCGCTGGCGGGACGGGCTGCCCCAGTACGCCCTGGGCCACCTGGCGCGCATCGAACGGGCTGAGGACGCGCTCGCCGACCTGCCCGGACTCGCTGTCGCAGGGGCCGCGATGCACGGTGTCGGCATCCCCGCGTGCGTCGCGACGGCCCGCGCGGCCGCCGATCGCGCCGTCACCTCGAGCGCGCCCCGCGCCTAGACTCTCCACCAGAATCCGAAGAAGTGCCACGACAAGGAGGCGGACGATGACGTCCGAGACGAACACCCCCGCAGACACCGCGAGCAAGGCCGAACCGAAGCACGTCATGGTCGATCGCATCAACGGTTCGCTGGTGTACGCGATGTGGTCGGTCTTCTCCGTCTCCAAGGAGATCGACGGCGACCGCGACGCCATCGCCACCGAGGCGCAGGCTTTCCTGGACTCGCTCGCCGACACGGGCGTCACCGTCCGCGGCGCTTATGACCTCGCCGGCCTGCGCGCCGAGGCCGACCTCATGCTGTGGATGCACAGCGAATCCGTCGACGAACTGCAGAGCGCCTACCGCGGATTCCTCGCGACGCAGCTCGGGCGTCACCTCACGCCGTTCTGGTCGAACATGGCGATGCACCGTGTCGCCGAGTTCAACCGCGGCCACATCCCCGCGTTCATGGCCGACGAGCGTGCCCGCGAGTACATCTGCGTCTACCCGTTCGTGCGCAGCTACGACTGGTACCTGCTGCCCGACGAGGAGCGCAAGAAGATGCTCCACGACCACGGCATGGCCGCGCGCGAGTACCCCGACGTGCGCGCCAACACGATCGCCTCGTTCGGTCTCGGCGACTACGAGTGGATCCTCGCGTTCGAGGCCGACGACCTGCACCGCATCCTCGACCTCATGCGCGAGATGCGCTACACCGAGGCGCGCCGTCACGTGCGTCACGAGATCCCGTTCTTCACCGGCCCGATGACGACGATGGACAAGTTCGTCTCGCGTCTGCGCTGACGCTCTCGCGTGGCCGCGCGGGGCGAGGCAATCGTCGCCCGGTCATGACGAAGGCCCGGTTCGAGTTCTCACTCGAACCGGGCCTTCGTCATGCGGCCTCACCGCGGCCTCCCGCGTCCCGTCACGTCAGCACGTCAACGACGCGGGGGAGGCTGCGTCAGCGGGCGGCCTCCGTCGCGACGGCGTCGACGGAGCCGACCCACCACTGGTAGTGAACGAACACGTCGCGCCCGATGTGTTCCTT
>NZ_JAGEKQ010000051.1:0-1663 GCF_017565385.1 Dermacoccus sp. NHGro5
AAAGGATGGCCATGGGCGTCCGTTCAGTGGAGTCCAGCAGAGTGGTGTACGACGGACCTGAGTGAGCGCGTGCCTTCAACGTAGGCGCGGCCACCAGGTGGATCCTTCGAGTGATCTCTCACAACCGACTCGAAGAAGGACACCTTGATGACCGCTGTGCCCAGTATCGACCCTGCCCAGTTCCTGAACGAGCAGCTGTCCCAGGCGAGCCCTGATCTGATGCGGGACTTGCTGACCACGTTCGTCAACGCGCTGCTCTCCGCGCAGGCCGACGCGGTGTGCGGCGCCGGCTACGGGGAGCGCACCCCGGAGCGGGTCAACTCCCGCAACGGCTACCGCCACCGCGACCTCGACACCCGCGTCGGCACGCTCGACGTGGCGGTGCCCAAGCTCCGCACCGGCAGCCTGTACCCGGACTGGCTCTTGGAGCGCCGGAAGCGCGCTGAACGGGCGCTGACCTCGGTGGTGGCGACCTGCTACCTGCTCGGCGTGAGCACGCGGCGGATGGACAAGCTTGTCCAGACCCTCGGCATCACCGGCCTGTCGAAGTCCCAGGTCTCGGTGATGGCCAAGGAGCTCGATGAGCACGTCGAGCAGTTCCGCACCCGCCGCCTGGAGGCCGCCGGTCCGTTCACGTTCGTGGCCGCCGACGCCCTGGTGCTGAAGGTCCGCGAGGGCGGCCGGGTGGTGCCGGTGCACGTGCTGGTCGCGACCGGCGTGAACGCTGACGGGCATCGGGAGATCCTCGGCGTGCAGGTCACCTCCAGTGAGGACGGCGCGGGGTGGCTGGCGTTCTTCCGCGACCTGACCGCCCGCGGCCTCACGGGGGTCAAGCTGGTCACCTCCGACGCGCACGCCGGCCTGGTCTCAGCGATCGGCGCCACGTTGCCCGGCGCGGCGTGGCAGCGGTGCCGCACCCACTACGCAGCGAACCTGATGTCCGCGACCCCGAAGTCGTCATGGGGCTGGGTCAAAGCGTTGCTGCACTCGATCTACGACCAGCCCGACTCTGACGCGGTGCACGCTCAGTTCGACCGGGTCCTCGACGCCCTGGCCGAGAAGCTGCCCGCCGTGGCCGAGCACCTTGAGGAAGCCCGTACCGACATCCTGGCGTTCACCGCGTTTCCGAAGGAGATCTGGCGCCAGATCTGGTCGAACAACCCCAACGAGCGGCTCAACCGCGAGATCCGTAGGCGTACCGACGTGGTCGGGATCTTCCCCGACCGGGCCAGCATCATCCGGCTCGTCGGCGCTGTCCTGGCCGAGCAACACGACGAGTGGGCCGAAGGCCGCCGCTACCTCGGACTCGACGTCCTCGCACGCGCCCAGGCCGTCGACCACGCCATCGCCGAGGAGGTGACCGAGCCAGAACTCCAGGCACTCACTGCCTGACCGACACGCCCAACCGAGGGATCAACCTCGTACACCACCCCAGCGGACTTGACCCTCGACGCCGCGCTCTGCCCACACGACGCGGCAGTGCCACAGCGAACCTTCGACACGTTGCTCGATGAGCAGGGCTTGCACCCATTCGCCGTCGACATACAACTCGACGTGCCCATCACGCGGCGCGACCCCACGAGGAAGCTCCCACGGGCGTTCGTCGGGGTCTTCGGGGATGCCGGCGCGTACCCCGATCCGTGCGACGTGCCCGTCCTTGCGA
>NZ_JAGEKQ010000052.1:0-12921 GCF_017565385.1 Dermacoccus sp. NHGro5
TGCCTGGTCATCACAGCTAGGCGTAGCTCAAACGAAGGGTTCTGCACCACCGAGGCGAGCAGGTGGCTCAACCCACCGTTTCTGCTAGAGCAGCGGTCAGGTGCCAGAACGAGATGTTGAGGTGTAGCTCAACGAATCTGTGAGCACGACCATCCGGCTCACAAATCCGACGCTGGCGCTCCCCGCTACGAGCTACTGCCGGGCAGCGAGGTACTCCACTGCGGGACGTGGTGAGCTGAAGACAGGGGTGGGCAGGTCGGTGAGCAACGCTTCCGCCGGGGCCATGCTGGCTTGAGCCAAGATGACGACATCTGCGGTCGTCGCCGCGGCCCGGGCGGTTCGTGCGATGCATTCGACGTATCCCACCTGGTCCCCGGCTTCGAACATGTCCCAGGCGCCCTTCGCCACGATCGACGTGGTCTCAACTTCGTGATCTGCCGCGCTGGCTTCTTCTTCAAGCAGCGCCAGCGTGGGCGCGAGAGTGGAGTCAAGGGCTGCGATGACGGCGATTCTGCGCCCGGCCTGGAAGGCGCGGGCAGCCATGGGCCGGTCCACTCTGAAGACCGGCACTCCCGGTTCGCTCTGCTCAGCAACGCTCCCAAGGGTTGAGCACGTGCAACAGATCAGCTCTACGCCCCGATCTTTCAGGCTGCGCAGGTGAGCCTCGACGCGGTCAGCGACCGACTGTGGACCATTCACGCGGGCATCAGTGAGAAGGGACTCGTCGACCACGTGCACGGGGTGCGCTTCGGGGGCGACCTCGCTCAGAAGGTTGTCGAAAGTTAGAACGTGGACTGGCGACGTGTGCAAGAAGCCGATGCGCGACATGTGTGCATTCTTCATCGCGTGGCGCACATCGGACTTGGCGATCTCAGCACCCACGGAGGGGCGGTGGCTGAAACGAAGGATTCTGCACCACCGAGGCGAGCAGACGTCCTGCGGCTGCATGGTAATCGTGAACCATCTCATCGTCCTTGAAAGCTCAGACACCAGGGCGGATGGTCACAATGTGCATGCCCTGCAGGTCGTCCAAGCGCACCCAGCTTCGCGGTGCACCTTCCTGCGTCACGAGGAGGTGAGAAGGAGTCCCACATCTGCGTTTTTCGTCCACATTCGTCCCGCGTCAAGCACGGTGCGGCGACTCGGTGCTGACGGCGGCGTCGCTACTCTGTCGGGGTGAACATCCTCTCCATCCAGTCGTCGGTGGCCTATGGCCACGCCGGTAACTCGTCGGCCGTGTTTCCGCTGCAGCGCCTCGGGCACGAGGTGTGGCCCGTGTTCACCGTGCACTTCTCCAACCACACGGGGTACGGCGAGTGGCGCGGGCCGGTCTTCGATCCGGAGACGGTGCGCGACGTCATCACCGGCATCGAGGAGCGTGGCGTGCTGCCGCGCTGTGACGCCGTCCTGTCCGGCTACCAGGGCGCCCCGACGATGGGGGAGGTCATCGTCGACGCCGTCGCGCGCGTCAAGGCCGCCAACCCCGACGCGCTGTACTGCGCCGACCCCGTCATGGGCGACGTCGGCCGCGGTTTCTACGTGCGCGAGGGCATCCCGGAATTCATGCGGGACGTCGTCGTGCCCGCCGCGGACGTGCTGACGCCCAACCAGTTCGAGTTGGAGTTCCTCGTCGGGCGCACCGTCTCGACGGTGACCGACCTGCTCGACGCCGCCGACGCCCTGCGCGCTCGCGGCCCGAAGGTCGTGCTCGTCACCTCGGTGCAGACGGACGAGACACCCGCCGACTCGGTGCAGATGGCCGTCGTCAGTGACGAGGGGGCCTGGATCGTCACGACCCCGCTGCTACCCATGTACGTCGCCGGTTCAGGTGACGCGACAGCCGCGATCTTCGTGGCGCGCCTCATGACGTCGAGCCCCGCCGAGGCGCTCGCCGCGACGGCGTCGTCGATCTTCGCGGTGATGGAACGCACTCACGACGCCGGTTCGCGCGAGATCCTGCTCGTCGACGCCCAGGAGGCCATCGCCTCGCCGCCGATGCAGTTCGCGGTGACGCAGCTGCGATGAGGCCCCCTGGCCGCCCGAACGACACGAGTGCCCGTCTTCACGAAGGAGGCGGGAACTCGTGCGTGAGGTGGGGAGGCTCAGCCGCCGAGGAAGGCAACGAGCTTGATGATCTCCTCGGCCAGGCTCAGGCCGGACTTGATGAGTTTTTTTCGTTGCTGGGCCCGTCGATGTCTTGCATGATTCTCCCCCAGGTTCGTCAAGGGGTGGGGCGCCGAAACCTCTGTGTTCCGGATGACTTCGACACTTTCGGACGATGGTGCGCCTCTGCAGTCTCAACCTTGTGACATGAATCGCATGTCGCTTGGCAGAACCTGGTGAAACGTCGGGGGATGGTGCCGCGGCGTGTCCATCTGCCGTGAACGGTAGAAAGCCCAATACCGTGGGCGCATGGATCCGATCCGCAATCCGTACGCGCCCGGCGCCGGCCAGCGTCCGCCCGAGCTCGCCGGGCGCGACGAACAGATCAGCACGTTCGACGTCGTCGTCGCCCGCATCGCGAAGGGCCGACCCGAACGTTCGATCGTCCTCATCGGCCTGCGCGGCGTCGGCAAGACGGTGCTGCTCAACACCCTCCGGTCGGGCGCAGTGCGCGCGCACTGGGGCACCGGCAAGTTCGAAGCACGCCCCGATCAGCGCCTGCGCCGACCTCTGGCGTCAGCGCTGCACACGGCCGTGCGCGAACTTGGCCACCCGCAGGACGACGACGTCGACCACGTCCTCGGCGTCATCAAGAGCTTCGCGCAGCGCGACGTCGACCCCAAGGCCAAGCTGCGTGATCGCTGGAACCCGGGCATCGACGCCCCCGCCGTTCCGGGCCGTGCGGATTCGGGTGACATCGAGATCGACCTCGTCGAGTTGCTGACGGACGTCGGCGGCCTCGCGGCGGACGTCGGCAAGGGCGTCGCCATCTTCATCGACGAGATGCAGGATCTCGACCCCGAGGACGTGTCGGCGCTGTGCGCGGCGTGCCACGAGATGTCGCAGAGTTCGCTGCCCGTCATCGTCGTCGGTGCCGGCCTGCCGCATCTTCCGGCGGTGCTGTCGGCGCAGAAGTCGTATTCGGAGCGGCTTTTCCGATACGCGCGCATCGATCGTCTGCCGAGGGATGCCGCGTTCAAGGCGCTGCAGGGCCCCGCGCAGGACGAGGACGCCGAGTTCACTGACGACGCCCTCGAGGCGATGTATGCCGCGACGGGCGGTTACCCCTACTTCATCCAGGCGTACGGCGCGACGGTGTGGGATCTCGCGCCCGGCTCGCCGATCACCGCGGAGGACGTGGCGGTTGCCGTCCCCGAGGCCGAGGCCGAGCTCGGTGTCGGGTTCTTCGGCTCACGCTACGAGCGCGCGACGCCCGGTGAGCGCGAGTACCTGCGAGCGATGGCGGACGCCGCGCAGCGTGTCGCCGACGCCGCAGCCGCCGACGAGTCGGGGGAGACGCCGGGGCTCGACGACATCGAATCGGTGCCGACGTCTCTCGTCGCCGAGGTGCTCGGACGTAAGCCCCAATCACTTTCTCCCGCGAGGGATTCACTCATGAAGAAGGGGCTCGTGTACTCCGGCGAACGCGGACGGATCGCCTTCACCGTGCCGCACTTCGGCCGCTACCTGCGTACCGTGACGGCGGACTGAGCGGCGCGCGGGCGGCTGCGACGTCGCCCGCGCCGCACGTCACATCCCGAGCTTGGTCTTCGAGAACGCGGCGACGGCCGCGTCAGGGCCTTCGACGCTGACGCCCGAGCGCTCGCAGCGACCGCTGAGGTGCATCATGAGGTCGACGGGCGAGCCGGCGAGCACCACGGCGCCCGCGTCGGTCGGTTTCTTCAGTTCGACGTCGCCGCGCTGCGGGGCGCGCAGCGTCACGCCGACGGGCGAGGAGCGCACGAGCAGCTTGCCCATCGTGGTCAGCGATGACCACACGGCGTCCTCGGTGCCCTCGGGCAGCGGCGGCAGCGTCGCCTGCACGTCGGTGGGCTGTGCGCGCCGGACATCTTCGGCGTGCGTCGCGTACTCGACGAGGTTGACGCGCTCGTTGATGGCCGGCACCTGCATCGGACTCAATTTGCCCGGCCCGCTGCGCACCTCGTCGACGAGGGTTGCGTAGGGCTTCTTGGAGCGCGCGTCTTGCACCTTCTCGGTGTGACCGGCGAAGGCGGGGATGACGATACCGGGCATCGCGTCCGGGCGGCGATCACGGATGACGAGGTGGGCGGCGAGGTCGCGCGCGTTCCATCCCTCGCACAGGGTCGGCGCGTCGGGGCTGACGGCGGCGAGCAGGTCGGCGACGTGGTGGCGCAGGGCGGGAGCAAGAGTCATGCGTCCACCCTTCCACGGATGAGCATCCCGCGGGGCACCCATCGGAAGGGGTGAGTGACGTTCGTGTACGCGCGGTGGGCCGCGCCACCCACTCTGGGCGGGTGACGACGACGAAGATCTGGGCGAGACGAGCCATCCACGGCACCATGCTGCTCGGCGAGCTGATCCTGCTGTACGTCTTCGCGACGTCGGCCGTCAACGTCACTTCGACGCGCACGTCCTCGTGCACTCGGCGCTGAGCTTCTTCTACAACGCGATCGTGCTGGCGGTTGGCGTTCGGATCATCACGGTCGGCTGACGGCGTTTCACGTGAAACATCGACGCTGACGGCGGTGCGCCCCGAGCCAGCGGCGCGGCGGCTGACGTCTACGTCGTATGTCGTATGTCGTGCAGCGTCAGCCCTCGTGCCGCACCCGGCTGACGATCGCGCCACCGACGAGTCCGAGCAGGCCGGGGACGACCCAGCCGAAGCCGTTCTCGAACCAGGGCAGGACGCTGCGCGCGCCGTCGACGAGAATGTCGCGGCCGGCGGGCGCTGACGGGGGCGCGGCGAGCAGGTCGAAGAGTGCCGCGACGCCGACGCACGCCACGACGCCGACGAGGATGCTGCGTCGACCTCTCAGCCACGGCGACGCGAGGCCGAGCAGGATGAGCGCGATCGCGAGCGGGTAGAGGAACATGAGCAGCGGCGTCGACCAGGAGATGATGGCGCTGAGGCCGACGTTCGACACCGCGAACGAGACGCCCGTGAACGTCAGTGCCCATGCACGGTAGCCGAGGCGGGGGAACATCTCGGCGAACATCTCCGCGCACGCCGTGACGAGGCCGATCGAGGTCTTGAGGCACGCGACGAGCACGATCGCGGCGATGAGCACCTGCCCGAACGAGCCGAAGAAGTGTCGGGAGATGCCGGCCAGCGCGGTGCCGCCGTTGTCGGCGGTGATGACGCCGATCGACGTCGCACCCATCCATGCGAGCGAGGCGTAGATGGCCGCCATTCCGAGGACGCTGACGATGCCGCTCTTCGCGGTCTCGACGGCGATGCGGCGCGGGCTCGTGATGCCGAGGCGGCGTACCGCGTCGATGATGACGATGCTGAACGCGAGGGAGGCGAGGGCGTCCATCGTGTTGTAGCCGTCGAGGAAGCCGCGGGTGACGGGGCCGTCCGCGTACGGGCCCTTGGGGGCGGCGGTGACGTCGTGCGTCATCGGTTTCACGAAGGCGGCGACGATCAGCGCGCCGAGCAGCACGAGGAATCCGGGGGTGAGGTAGCGCCCGACCCAGTCGATCAGCTTGCCGGGACGCAGCGCCGCGGCCGCGGTGAGGGCGAAGAAGATCGCGGTGAACGCGAGCAGCGCCCATGTCTGTGCGCCCGCGGGCACCGATTCGGCGAGGCCGATCTCGTACGAGACGGACGCGGTGCGCGGGATCGCGAATGCCGGCCCGATCGTCAGGTACAGCAGGCACGTGAAGACGACGGCGAAGCGTGGGTCGACGCGCGCCGCGAGTTCGCGGACGTTGCGCGTGCCCGACAGGGCGGAGGCAATGACGCCGAGGACGGGCAGGCCCGTCGCGGTGATGAGGAACCCGATCGTCGCGAGCGTGGTGTGCGACCCGGCTTCGCGGCCCATCTGCACGGGGAAGATGAGGTTGCCGGCGCCGAAGAACAACCCGAACAGCATCGTCCCGACGAGGAGTGTCTGTGCCGGACGCAACCGCGACGGCGTGGACGAGGAAACGGTCGGTGCGGCAGCAGAACTCACGCCGGTCAGTATGACAAGGACGGCGGGCCGAGCGGGCGGGGCGCCACCGCGTCCCGGGCCAAGGCCAGGAGCTGGCCTTGCCCAGCTCGGCACCACGAATGTGAGCGCCCTGGCCGAAAACGAGCTTCATGTCGCTCGTGTTCGACCAGGATGCTCACATTCGAGAGATGGTCACCCGGCGGCTTCGGGATCGCGCAGCCGCCGGGCCGGCGTCAGCTCGTCGCCTTCGTCAGGTCGTAGACGGTCGCGCCACCGGCCGTCGTGGCCTTGTAGTGCGCCTTGACCCAGGCGGTGATCTGCGCGCCCGAACCGGAGTTGCCACCCGGGCCGCCGCCCATGCCACCGCCGGCGATGAAGTACGTGATGTCGCCGTTCTTCACGTACTGCTGGAACTGCGCGAGCGTGACGTTGTCGTCGCTGCCGCTCCAGCCGCCGATCGACATGACGGCCGTGTCGCTGCTCAGGATGTACCCGGCTGCGCTCTGATCGCCGATGACGGCCGCCGACCACTTCGAGTTCGTCGCGTCGAGCAACTTCACCAACGCCGCGTTGGACGTCGAACCGCCCTGCGCCCCTGCGGAACTCGCGGAACGCTGCGTCCCCGTCGTCGAACCCGACGCCCCGGTTTCACCCGACGAGCCGGACGAGGCCGCCGATCCACCACTCGACGCCGCGCCGGAAGCTGAGCCCGAGCCGTCACTCGACGGAGCTGCACCCGAAGGAGCCGTACCCGACGGCTTGGTGCCCGACGGAGGCTGACCCGCCGCACCCGACGAGCTGGTCGTCCCAGAACCAGCCGGGCCAGCAGAACCCGTCGAACCACCAGGCGCACCCTGGGCGCCGCCGGGAGCCGAGCCCATCGACCCCATGCCGCCGCGTGCTCCGGCAACGGCAGGGCCGGCAGTCGGCATCGAGCCGTTGTGACCGCTCGCCATCGTCGCGAACGTGTACGCCGACGTTCCGCCGAGGCCACCGAGCACCCCGACGACGAGGCCGGTGACGGCGACGCGGCGCGCACGCGCACCCCATGCCGGCGCGGCGACGAACGTCATCGCCCCGAGCACAGCAGCGATCGCGCAGACCCACTTGAGCCACGGCATCCAACCGGACGCAGACGTCGTCAGCACGCGGAAGCTCCAGACACCGCTGACGCAGATCGCCGCGCCGAGCACGACGCGCCACAGCAGCGACGAGCGTCGCGCGAAGACCTCACGACCACCGACGGCGATGCACGCGGCGACGGCCGGCGCGAGCGCCACGGCGTAATAGGAGTGCACCGTGCCCTTCATGAACGACAGGCACAGCATCGTCACGACGAGCCAGCCGCCCCACAGCACGAGTGACGCGCGCACGAGATCGGTGCGCGGTGCACGGCGACGAGCGACGAGGCCCGCCACGAGCAGCACGAGGGACGCGGGCAGCAACCACGAGATCTCGCCGGCGAACTGGCTGTTGAACATGCGGAACAGCCCTGCGGTGCCACCAAATCCACCACCGCCGGCGCCACCACCGCCCCCGGCGTTGCCGTCGCCGCCGAGGATGCGGCCGAGGCCGTTGTAGCCGAGCGCGAGTTCCCATTCGGAGTTGTTCGTCGAGCCACCGATGTAGGGGCGGGCACTTGCGGGCCAGGCCGCGACGAGCGCCACGAACCAGCCGGCGCCGACGATGACGCTGACGAATGCCGCCGCGAGGTGCTTGATGCGCGTGCCCAGCGAGAAGCGTGCCGCCACGAGGTAGGCGAGGCCGAGGCCGGGCAGGACGAGCACGCCCTGCAGCATCTTCGTCAGGAATGCGAAGCCGATGAGCAGCCCCGCGCCGACCATCCACCGCAGCGCGGTAGACGAGGCGGAGCGAACCCGCCCGCGCCGCGTCGTCGTCGGCTCGTCACGTCCGCTCACCTCGATGGCGCGCACGACGCAGTAGGCGGCGGCCGTCATGAGCAGGACGAGCATCGCGTCGGGGTTGTCGAAGCGGAACATGAGCGCCGCGACGGGCGTCATCGTCACGATCAACCCGGCGAGCAGGCCCGCCGCGTGCCCAGACCAGCGGCGCACCGCGCCGTACGTCAGGCCGACGGTGCCGACGCCCATGAGCGCCTGCGGCAGCAGCAGCGAGAACGACGAGAAGCCGAAGATCCGCGCGGACAGCCCCATGACCCACAAGGAGGCCGGGGGCTTGTCGACGGTGATCGCGTTGCTCGAGTCGAGCGAACCGAACAGCCACGCCTTCCAGTCCTTCGACGCCGATTTCGCTGCGGCAGCGTAGAACTCGTTCGCGTAGCCGGAGTTCGTCAGGTTCCAGCCGTACACGACGGCGGCCAGCGTCAGCAGCGCGAACAGCGCCGGTCGCGCCCAGTTCGGGTCGTCATCGGCGCCGCGCACGAGGCGCCGCAGCCGGTCCTGACGCCGTGGGGGTGCCGCCGCGGAGTGCGGGGTGGCACCCCCCGGCAGCTCGCGGGCCCGACGGCCGTCGCGGCGCGATCGCAGCAGGCGCGTCGGTGTGGTGGTGGTCATCGCGGATCCCTCCGTCGCAGTCTCGGCGCCGATGCGCCCGGTGATGACGACGACTCTCGCGGCCGGCGCTTTGCTGCCCGCGTGGCGCCCCTGTGCGCCGTCTGTGAGCGGTTCGCCATCACGCCCCCGCTCGACCTACGCGGCCCCGCCCCGCTTGATCCAACGGGCGACGTCCCACCCCGCCACCCATGAGATCGGCCCAAGGGCGCTGATCGTGTTGCGACCGAACGAAGTACGGTATGAGGCATGTCTGCCGCAGCGCCGAGAGGGCCGAGATCGCGGGGTTCGGTGAGGTTCAGAAGCCTCGCGCGGGCGGTGGGGCCGCGGCTGCTGCGCGGTGTCGTCGCAGCGGCCGTCCTGTGCTTGCCCGTCGCGGTGCTCGCGCTGCTCGTCACGCGCCACTTCGCTCCGATCGTCGACCTCGACGAGCGAGTCGTCGTCGCGGCCACCGACGTCACGCGCGCACACCCCGGGTTCGAGGACGCATTGATCGGGTGGCAGTCCGCGTTCCACCCGACGATGGTCTACCTCTACGCGATTCCCGTCGCCGTCTGGACGTGGCTGCGCGGCTTCCGGGCCCGCACGATCTGGGGCGTCGTGACGATGCTCGTCGGCTGGAACCTCGGCCTGCAGGTCAAGCTCATCGTCGAGCGGGCGCGCCCCGTCATCGCGGACCCCGTCAGCCATGCGCCGGGCTACAGCTTTCCCAGCGGCCACGCGTTCAACGTCGCCATGATGGTGACGACGTGCCTCATCATGGCGTGGCCGCTCGTGCGACGCTGGCCCCCGCTCATCCGCGCCGCAGCGGTGACGGTGGGGGTGCTCGTCGTCGTCCTGACGATGCTCGATCGCATCTTCCTCGGCGTCCACTTCCCGAGCGACGTGACGGCGGGCGTCCTGCTCGCGTTGGGCCTGTCGTCCGCGTCGTATCTCGGTTTCAGCCATCGGCCGAAGGGCCACCTCGAGGAGGATTCGTGACCACCGCTCACCCCGACCATCACGACGGTGGGCGCGAGGCGTCAGCCCGCCCGACGCCCAAGGAGGTGCTCGCCTCCATCCTGAAGCGCGCTGTCCTGCCGGCTCTCGTGGCGTTCGGGGTGCTCGTCGCCATCGGCAAGATCATCATGAACGTGTTCGACGAGATCCCGGCCGAGGACACGCTCTCGCGGGATGTCGCCGGGTGGCGCACCGCCTCGCTCAACCCGATCTCCAAGACCGTCTCGACGATCAACGACACGTGGTTCACGATCGGCGGGTCGGTCGTCGTCGCGCTCGTCATCCTCGTGCTGACGCGCAAGTGGTGGCTCGCCATCCTGCCGGTCCTCGCGATCAGCCTCGAGGCGAGTGTCTTCGTGCCGGTGACGAAGATCGTCAACCGTCCGCGCCCCGAGGTCGAGCGCCTCGACCCGCACGCGCCGCCGACGTCCAGCTTTCCGAGCGGGCACACCGCGGCGTCGTTCGCGTTGTTCTGGAGCATCATGCTGCTCGCACAGCGCATCCCGAACGTGCTCGCGCGCCGCATCGTCCAGGTCGTCTGCTTCGTCTTCCCGTTCTGCGTCGGCTTCGCGCGCCTGTACCGCGGCATGCACCACCTCAGCGATGTCATCATCGGCGCGCTGCTCGGCATGCTGTGCGCGGGCATCTCCTATGCGGCGATCCGCGCGGCGGAACGTCAGGCCGCCGAGCGGGCGGACGGGGTTCGCGGCTGAGCCACCGCCCGGCGGGTTCGAGCCGGGAAAGCTCTCCTCAGGTCAAGAACGCAGGCAGAAAGCCTGCGTTCTTGTCATGTCCAGAGCATGTCAACAAATGTCACATCGAGGTTGCGAATGCCCAGGTGTGGCAGGGGGCGCACAAGAAAACCCCTGTGTTCTCGCATATTGCAGCCTCTCCCTGTCGGTGAACTGAGAAAAAATTGTGCGTCAACTCTCGCTTCGACCCCTCGCGTGGTCTATACATGACTTGACTCACAGTCCTTGGGCTGACGAGTCACCCCACCCCCCACCGCCGGAGCCCCACGCCCCGGTCGCTCAGAGGAGACACCGATTCTCATGAAGCGCACCACCCTCACCGTCGCCTTCGCTGCGGCCTGCTCCTTCTCGCTCGTCCCCGCCGTCGCTCAGAGCGCCTCCGCCGACTCCCCGGCGACGCGGCAGGCGTCGTTCCAGTCGGCATCGGCGCATTCGAGCCTCGTCGGCTCCGCGCAGTCGCAGTCGGCGGCGCTCGTCAAGGCCGTCGGTCTCAGCGCCGACAACGCCTTCAAGATCAAGGACGTGCTCAAGGACACCGACGGCTCGACGCACGTGCGCGTCGACCGCACCTTCAAGGGCATCCCCGTCGTCGGTGGCGACCTCGTCATCCACCGTGACGCCTCCGGCAAGGTCACCGGCCACGACGGCATGTTCGACGGCGCCATCACCGTCGACACCGCACCCGCCATCCCCAAGGCCACCGGTGAGGCCAAGGGCCTCGCGGCCGCCAAGGCCCACAAGAAGAGCGAGGGGCTCGATGCCGCCAAGGGCGCGGGCAGCACCCTCGTCATTCGTGTCGACGAGGCCGGCAAGCAGCAGCTCGCCTACATGGTGAAGACGACCGGCATGCAGAAGGACCGCACGCCGTCGCGCGTCCGCTCGTTCATCAACGCCGACACCGGCGCCGTCATCTCCTCGTTCGACGAGATCGCCCACGCCACGGGCAACGGCATCTACGACAAGAACGTCACGCTCACCACCTCCGGCTCGAGCGGTTCGTACAAGCTGAGCAATCCGAACACGGGCAACTACACGACCGACTCGAACAACCAGAAGATCAACGGCACGACGATGACGGACGCCGACAACGTCTGGGGCGACGGGTCGAACTCGAACCGTCAGAGCGCCGGCGTCGACGCGCAGTACGGTGCGGACACGACGTTCGACTACTACAAGAGCGTCATGGGCCGCAACGGCATCTGGAACAACGGCAACGGTGCGCGCAGCCGCGTCCACTACGACAACAACTACGTCAACGCGTTCTGGGACGGCACTCAGATGACGTACGGCGACGGTGACCGTAATGCGAACCCGCTGACGGAGCTCGACGTCGCCGGCCACGAGATGAGCCACGGCGTCACGGAGAACACGGCCGGTCTCGACTACTCGGGCGACGCCGGTGGCCTCAACGAGGCGACATCCGACATCTTCGGCACGGGCGTCGAGTGGTACGCGAACCTGGCCTCCGACAAGCCGGACTTCCTGCTCGGCGAGGAGATCGACATCAACGGTGACGGCACGCCGCTGCGCTACATGGACAAGCCGAGCAAGGACGGTGCGAGCTACGACTGCTACTCCTCGTCCGTCGGCAGCGCCGACCCGCACTACTCGTCGGGCCCGCTCAACCACTGGTACTTCCTCGCCTCGAACGGTTCGGGCGCGAAGACGATCAACGGTGTCTCCTACAACAGCTCCATCTGCGACAGCTCATCGGTGACGGGCGCCGGCCGCGCCGACATCGAGAAGGTCTGGTACCGCACGCTGTCGACGAAGCTGACGTCGACGTCGAACTACAAGGCTGCTCGTGAGGGCGCCATCAAGTCGGCCGTCGAGCTGTACGGCGGTTCGAGCCAGGTCTGCAAGTCGGTCGAGAGCGCGTTCAACGCGATCAACGTCCCCAAGGGCACCGCTGCGTGCTCGACGTCGACGGACCCGACCCCGACCCCGACGCCCACCCCCACCCCGGCGCCCGGCACCAACGCGGTGACGAACGGTGACTTCGAAGCGGGTCAGACGGGCTGGACGGGCACGGACGGCCCCATCACGAACAACGCGCGCCAGGCCGCGCACGGCGGTTCGTGGAAGATGTGGCTCGGCGGCAACGGCTCGACGAGCACCGAGTACGAACAGCAGTCGGTGAAGGTGCCGGCGAGCGGCAAGCTGACGTACTACGTGCACGTCGACACGGCCGAGACGACGCGTTCCACGAAGTACGACACCGCGAAGGTCCAGGTCATCAACGGCACGACGACGAGCACGGTGTCGACCTTCTCGAACCTCGACGCGGCGAGCGGTTATGTCGCGAAGACGGTCGACCTGTCGGCCTTCGCCGGCAAGACGGTGACGCTCAAGTTCACCGCGTCGGAGGACTCGGTCTCGCAGACGTCGTTCGTCTTCGACGACGTGGTCGTGAAGTGACGGCGCACTGACGTCACCTCGACCTCACGTCAGGGGCCGTTGACCGGGCACTGACGACGACGCCGGTGGGTGCCACCCGAATCTCGGGTGGCACCCACCGGCGTCGTGGTGTGTGGTGGGTGCTGTGTCGGGACGGTCGGG
>NZ_JAGEKQ010000053.1:0-1618 GCF_017565385.1 Dermacoccus sp. NHGro5
AACGTGCGCAAGATGTCAACCTGATTGGAGTGCAGTGGGGTTGAGTTGGGGGATTTCGGGTGTTGCGGCGGCGATGGGGCGCCGGCCTCGGTAGCGTTCGGGGTTCGCGGCGTACTGCGCATCCAGGACGGCTTGGCGTTCGGTGTGGACATTGAAGCGTCCCGGGTTTCGTGCCGCTCCTATGCGGGTGCCAACTCTCGGTTGAGGTTGGCGTAGTAGGCGGTCTCGTACTCGGCCGGGGTGGTCATGGCCAGAGACGAGTGGAGCCTTCGGTTGTTGTACCACTCGACCCATCCGGCGGTGGCGTACTCGACGTCGGCGATGGTCTTGTACGGGCTGTCGTGGAAGATCGTGGTGGTGATGCACTCGGTCTTGTACAGGCCGATGACGCACTCCATGAGTGCGTTGTCGTACGCGTCCGCGACGGTGCCGATCGATGCGGCGATGCCCTCGGCGGCCAGGTGCTCGGCGAAGCGCAGGCTGGTGTACTGCGACCCGGCATCGCTATGTGCGATCAGCTCGCCGGGTTGGACGGGGTGCCCGGCTCGGTCGCGTTCCCACAGCGCGATCCGCAGCGGTGTCAGGACCAGCGGTGTCGTCTTGCTCGTCGCGGCGTGCCAGGCCACGACCTTCTGGGAGTAGCAGTCCAGGACGAACGCGACGTACACGAAACCCGCCCACGTGCGTACGTAGGTGAAGTCCGCGACCCACTTCGTGTTCGGCGCTGCCGCGGTGAAGTCCCGGTTGAGCAGGTCACCAGCCCGATGCCCGTCCTTGGCCGGGATCGTGGTGCGTACCGGACGGCCGCGGCGTACCCCGTTCATCCCCGCGACGCGCATGAGCCGATCCACGCGACCGGCGCCGACCTGGTGACCTTGCCTACGTAGCCAGGCGGTCATCTTGCGACGCCCGTACAGCCCTTCCGGGGTACCGACGAGGTCGTGCAGGACGTTGAGCAGGACCGCGTCGGACGTGTCACGGGCCGATGCGCTGCGGTGGCGCCAGGCCCGGTAGGTGCGTGCGGCGATCTGGCAGCCCTCCTGGCGGAGCACCCTGCAGACCGACTCGACCGCGTGCCCCTCGGCGCGCATCTGATCGATGAAACCCATGATCATCGGTTGCGGGGGTCGAGCTCCCCCGCGAAGAAAATCGAGGCCTTGCGTAGGAGCTCGTTGTCCTCGCGCAACCGCTTGACCTCGCTGCGCAGACGACGCAGCTCGGCCAGGTCGTCGCTGGTCGGCCCGTCCTTCAGGCCGGCGTCGACGCGGTGTTGCGAGACCCAGCGGCGCAAGGTTTCACGGCCCACGTCGACCTTCGGTGACACCAACGCGACGGCCTTGGTGACGGACCCGGCTTCCTCGACGCGGTCCAGGACCATCCGCACCGCGCGGTCCTTCACCTCGGGATCGAACTTCTTCGGCATGAACAACATCCTCTCGAACTCGAAAGGAAGCGGCATCACACCCGGGACGCTTCACTCTGAAGCGTCCCGGGTTTCGTGCCGCTCCTATGCGGGTGCCAACTCTCGGTTGAGGTTGGCGTAGTAGGCGGTCTCGTACTCGGCCGGGGTGGTCATGGCCAGAGACGAGTGGAGCCTTCGGTTGTTGTACCACTCGAC
>NZ_JAGEKQ010000054.1:0-1830 GCF_017565385.1 Dermacoccus sp. NHGro5
CTCCCCGACGTCGGCGACGGTCGCCGCGTCGCCGCCGACCCGCGGTGTCCAGGTCGGTCTGAGCCACGAGGGGGTCGCGAGGTCGGTCACCACGCCATTCAATCAGCCGCTGCATCCTGACGACGGCGCGAGCACCCCGCGCAGCACATGGAGATCTTCGAAGCTGAAACCGGCTCTTCACAGATGAGGGTGTAGCGCGTAGTCAAGGATCGAACGGCGTGGCGCTGCCCGGGTAGGCGTCGAGGCCTTCCGATGATGGAAGTTCTCACACTGCCCATCTGGAAGACCTCGACGTGCCTGACGCTACCTTCACCGACCCTGACCTGACCATGTTCTGCCGCTTGAATGAGCTCGGCCTTGAGGCCACCGGTCAGCGCCTCGAGCCCGCCGGTGCGGTCCTGGCCTGTCGAGTCGTCGAACCCGACCGCTGGTGCCGACGCTGTGGCTGTGAAGGAACCGCGCGCGGCACGGTTGTCCGCCGGCTGGCCCACGAGCCGTTGGGGTGGCGTCCGACGACGTTGGAGGTCACGGTCCGCCGCTACCGGTGCACCGGCTGCGGCCACGTGTGGCGCCAAGACACGTCTTTGGCGGCCGAGCCACGCGCGAAGCTCTCCCGGCGAGGGCTGGCGTGGGCGCTGGAGGGCATCGTCATCGCCCACCTGACGGTCGCGCGGGTCGCTGAGGGGCTCGGGGTTGCGTGGAACACCGCCAACGATGCCGTCCTGGCCCAGGGCACACGCGTCCTGATCGAGGACCCGAACCGCTTCGACGGCGTCCGCGTGCTCGGCGTCGACGAGCACGTCTGGCGGCACACACGCAAAGGCGACAAATACGTGACCGTGATCATCGACCTGACCCCGATCCGCGACCGCAGCGGCCCAGCACGACTGCTGGACATGGTCGAGGGCCGCTCCAAGCGAGTCTTCAAGGAGTGGCTCGCCGCTCGCCCTCAGGCATGGCGTGAGGCCATCGAAGTCGTCGCGATGGATGGCTTCACCGGGTTCAAGAGCGCCACCGCCGAGGAACTGCCCGACGCGGCTGCGGTGATGGATCCCTTCCACGTCGTGCGCCTTGCCGGTGATGCCCTCGACCAGTGCCGACGCCGAGTCCAGCAGGAACTGCACGGGCACCGCGGCCGCAAAGACGACCCGCTCTACCGTGCGCGTAGAACGTTGCACACCGGCGCGGGCCTGCTCACCGACAAGCAGCAGACCCGCCTGCAGGAGCTGTTCGTGCTCGAGGAGCACGTGCCCGTCGAGGCGACCTGGGGGATCTACCAGCGAATGATCGCGGCCTACCGCGAGAAGGACCGATCCCTCGGCCGCGCGGCGATGGAGGCGCTCATCGACGCCGTCAGCCAAGACGTCCCCGCCGGGCTGGACGAGTTGCGCAAGCTCGGTCGGACCCTGAAGGCTCGCGCCACCGACGTGCTGGCCTACTTCGAGCGGCCTGGCACCAGCAATGGCCCCACAGAGGCGATCAACGGACGCCTGGAGCACCTGCGCGGCTCGGCCCTGGGCTTCCGCAACCTGACCAACTACATCGCCAGATCCCTGCTCGAGTCCGGCGGATTCAGACCTCAACTACACCCTCATCTGTGAAGAGCCCGTTTGCAATGGTCCGTCGGTCTAAGGACCTGCTGCGCTCAGACATGGAATTCCCCCGTTTAGTAAAGGATTGAGTAGGTCTTTACGTTAGGCAGCGTAGGGGGCCTGTGCTATCCCAGGCAAGACGACCCATCGCCGAATGATGACTGGCTCTTCACAGATGAGGGTGTAGTTGAGGTCTGAATCCGCCGGACTCGAGCAGGGATCTGGCGATGTAGTTGGT
>NZ_JAGEKQ010000055.1:0-1562 GCF_017565385.1 Dermacoccus sp. NHGro5
GGTCAGGTTGCGGAAGCCCAGGGCGGAGCCGCGCCCACCATGACCACACGAGCCGATCAGGCTGCGTGACTACCGACTGATGCTCCTATAGGTGTCAAGCAACGTCGAGCCAGGCCCGGTAGGCGGTTGCGAGTTCGGCGTTGGGGCGTCGGCCTCGTTCGAGTTCGGAGATGCGTGCGGGTTCTGCGCCGAGGCTGAGGGCGACGTCGAGCAGGGTGGCGCCTCGCTCGTGGCGCAGCTGCCTTAGGTCGTCGGTGCGGGGCACGAGGTGGGGCTTGGTCAACAGGCGGAAGGCTTCACGCGCAATGGCACGTTTCAAACATCTCAGGATGTCCTTCTTCGTTTTCCCAGTGCCGCGTAGACGAGCTGCGTAAGCCTTGGTGCGAGGGTCGCTGGACAGGCGGACGAGCGCGATTTGGTGGAGTGCCCAGTTAGCTTGCCGATCGCCACCGCGGTTGAGGCGATAGCGGGTGGTCTTGCCCGAGGACGCCGGGATGGGGCTGGCCCCGCACAGCGCGGCGAACGAGCCTTCTGAATGCATCCGCTGCGGGTTGGCTCCGGCCGTGATCAACAGTGTCGCGGTGGTCACGACGCCATAGCCCTTGGTCGCAATCATCGCTGGCGCTGCGGTAGCGACCAGGACGCGTAGTTCCTCGTCGACATCGGTGATCTCTTGATCGAGGTAAGCGCACCGGCGGGCCAGGCGCCGTAGCGTGATCGCGGTCGCAGCGCCCACGCTCGTGATGGCGCCAGACGGTCGTGTCGCGGCCAAGCCGGCGATGAGTGCCTTGTCGCTGACCGCGCGCCAGCGCGTGCGAATGCTGTCGGGGGCTGTGACCAGCAGAGACTTAATTTGGCGGGCGGCGGCGACGCGGGCTTTGATCGCGCTGCGGCGGGTGGCCAGCAGGACGCGGATCTGCTCGGTGTGCCCGTCGCTGTTCTTCGCGTGAGGGAGGGTTTCGGGTTCGCTCAGTGCCTGCCGGGCTGCGGCGTAGGCATCGATCGGGTCGGACTTGCCCGCGCGCCGTGGTGCGCGTTTGGGCCGGATGATTTCTCGGATGGGGACGTCGCGGATGCTCAGGTAGCGAGTCAGGCCTGCGCCGTAGGAGCTGGTGCCTTCGATGCCGATCAAGGCGATGGACCCGAAGGCTTTCACGTAGGCGTGAAGTTGCTCGTATCCGGCCGGGGTCGCGGGAAATTCGTGGTCGCCCAGGCGCCGGCCGGCCGAGTCGAGGACAGCGACGTGGTGGGTGTCGCTGTGGGTGTCGACGCCCGCAACGACGTGCGAGGCTGCGGTGACTTCGAGGGTAGGTGTTGTCATGATGGGACTCGTGCTTCTCTTCGCGGGGAGCACGCGCTGGCCGGGGGTGGGGCAGACAAGACGTTGATGGGGTCGCAGCCAAGCTCGTATGAAGTCATGCTCACCCCGGCCAGCGCGAACCAGACTCGGATGCCCGCACCGACGGCACGTGGGCGAATCAGTTGCAAGGCAAAGCTGAGCGCCTGCCAGTCACCTATGGAGTCACACGCGCCGCCGGCGGGGCCCTTCCATCATCAACGTC
>NZ_JAGEKQ010000056.1:0-5066 GCF_017565385.1 Dermacoccus sp. NHGro5
ATCGGGTACCGCCCTCCTGACGTTCCGGCCGAGCCGAGCCGTCAGTAGATACCGTCGACGGCACCCGCCGGGCGGAAGTCGCCGATGACGCTGGAGGCGACCGTCTGCCCGAGCGCGACGCTCTGGTCGCGATGACGATCGGAGCTGCCGCTGTTCCTAGAACCGTCCGCGTATGAGGCAATGGTGCGGGCCAATCGGTTGTACTCCGCGACCTTGGCGTCGTAGTAGCTCTGGCACGCAGCGCCCTGCCCGGACGTGAGGGCGATGGGCTCGAGGGTGGGCGGCAGGGGCGTGTTGGTCATCAACGGGGTGATGCGGATCTCGTTCGTGATGCGGCCCCTGAACATGAAGCCGTCCTGTCAGTGGAATCAGAAGTCCGCCTCGTTGTCGCCCTTGCCACAAGCGGGACAGTGCCGACGAACGTCCAGGTGTAGGTGAGGGTTCCCGTCGTCTTGTCGAAGCCACCGCGCGTGATGGTGTGCTACGAGGTGGACGGCCAGGTCCCCGCCCGCTCGGTGTCCTTGGGTCCGGTGCGCCCGACGACGTCGACGCGCGGCGCCAGGGGGTGGTCGGCCGCGAAGCGCAGGGGGACGTCGCTGTCGTTGCGCAGGTTGAGCCAGGATTCGCCCTCGAATCCATTGGCGCTCAGGACCAACTGGTAGAAGTTGACCGTCAGCGAGCCCTGCTTCGTCGGCAGGTCGGCGAAGGCGAGATCCATGGTCGCCCTGCTCTCAGGGCTGCGTGCGGTGTTCGAGGCTGTGCCGGACGGGCTCGCCGCGGCGATCGTGACGGCGGGGATGCTCCACGCGGTGCCTGGGACGACGGTGCGGCGGGGTCATCAGAGGAAATTGACCGGCCGTCCAGAGTGTTCTCTGAGGCCGCTCAGGGGCGAGGCGGCGCTGGTGAGCACCCTCCACACGCGCATCCGATCCTGTCGCGGAGGCTCTCCGCCCCGCGCTAACCTCGACGCATCGGCCGGCCATCGGGTGGCTGCCGACGCGCGCGAGAGGCGCGCCGGACACAGGAGGGTGGCTCCATGGGGATGACATCACGACGCGCGACCAAACGCGCCGATCTGCCGGGCACCGACGCGGCGTCACGGCGAAGCGCAGCCGCGCGCGGCCGCATCATGCGGGGCACGGTCGTCACCGTCGCGGCCGCGCTTGCCGTGACGGGGTGCACGAGCGCCACGACCGGTGGCTCCTCGGCGCCCACCTCGGCGCCCGCCTCGGCCACCACCTCGGGACACACCGGCGCCGCGTCGTCGCCGTCCGCGAGCACCCCCGGATCGCAGGCGTCCACCTCGAGCCAGCCCATCGATGTGTCGAAGGTCGTCGTGCGAGGCGACCGGCGCAGCGACGCCGCGAAGCTCGCGACGGCCGCCGTCGCGGACCTCGAACGCTACTGGGGTCGGCAGCTGCCAGCGGTCTACGGCTCGGCGTTCACACCCATCAAGGCCTACTACTCCGTCGACACCAAGGCGGGACGCCGTTCACCGTCGGTCTGCGGTGACGTCACCGGAAATGCCTACTACTGCTACGAGGACGGGGCGATCGCCTGGGATTCGACGGGCCTGCTCACCGACATGCGCAGCGCCTACGGCGACATCGCGCCGCAGGTCATCATGGCGCACGAGTTCGGGCACGCGGTGCAGCACCGTTTCGGCTACCGCGGCAAACCCGTCGTGCAGGAGCTGCAGGCCGACTGCTTCGCCGGCGCCTGGCTCCATCACGCGATCGACGACAAGGTCGTCGCCGCCTCGTCGGAGACGCCGACGCAGGCCGCCGCCGCGATCCTCGCGGTGAAGGACCCTGTGGGTGAGGACCCGCGCTCCGAACAGGCGCACGGCAACGGCTTCGACCGCGTCAACTCCTTCCAGACGGGCTACGACGACGGCCTGAAGGCGTGCAAGGCGTACACGAGCGAGGAGCCCGTCGTCACCGAGCTGCCGTTCACGAGCTACACGGACGCTGCGAGCGGCGGGAACCTGCCGTACGAGTCGGCGATGCAGAGCGGCGCCTACGACCTCGACGACTACTGGGAGCACACCTACCCCCAGGTGACGAACGGTCAGCAGTGGAAGCCGATGGGCAAGCTGACGCCGTTCGCGACGAGGAAGCCGGCCACGTGCGGCGACGAGACGGTGACGGACGCCGTCGCGTACTACTGCCCGAGCGACGACTCGATCGGGTGGAACGACGACGTCACGCGTGAGATCTACCGGGAGACAGGCGACTTCGGCCCAATCGTGCTCCTGGCCGCGCAGTACGGCAAGGCGGCCCTGAGCCGCTCGGGCAAGCCGCTCGGCGACGACGCCGCCGATCGCGGCGTCTGCTACGCGGGTGCCTACTCCGCCGACGTCATCCTGCACAACCGTCCGCAGACCAGCTCGTTCACGATGTCGCCTGGCGACCTCGACGAAGCCATCCAGGCACTGCTCATGGTCGGTGGCTCCGACGGTTTCGACCTCATCCGCGCCTACCGCAAGGGTGCGCTCGACGGGCCGAAGGGCTGCGCCGGCGCCAAGGTGTCCTGACGGCGGTGCTCACCCGGCGATGTCGTAGGCCTTGAGGCGCTTCTTGTCGCGCTTCGACCCCGACGCCTGCAGGGCGAGCAACTCGGCGTAGATGCCGCCGGAGGTGGCGAGCTCAGCGGGCGGGCCGACCTCGTCGATGCGTCCGTCGCGCAGGGTGACGATGCGGTCGACGGCGCTGATCGTCGACAGGCGGTGGGCGATGATGAGGGACGTGCGGCCCTCCATGAGCTCGTCGAGGCCGGCCTGCACGAGTCGCTCCGACTTGGTGTCGAGCGCGCTCGTCGCCTCGTCGAGGATGAGGATCGGCGCGTCCTTGAGCATCGCTCGCGCCACGGCGATGCGCTGCTTCTGGCCGCCGGACAGCTTGAGGCCGCGTTCGCCGATCGTCGTGTCGTAGCCGTCTGGGAACTGGCGGATGAACACGTCGGCGTTGGCGCGTTCGGCCGCGGCCCGGATCTCCTCGTCGGTGGCCTCGGGGTGGCCGTAGGCGATGTTCTCGCGAATCGTGCCGCTGAACAGCGACGCGTCCTGGAACACGACGCCGAAGTCGCTGCGCAGCTCGTCGAGCGGCGTCTCGGCGGTGTCACGGCCGAAGACGCGTAGGTGCCCGTCATGCACCGTGTACAGCCCGAGCAGGAGGCTGATGAGCGTCGTCTTGCCGCCGCCGGACTCGCCGACGAACGCGACACGTTCACCCCGTTCGACGGCCAGCGTGATGTCCTTCAGCACGTCCCGGTCGGCGTCATAGCCGAACGAGGCGTGATCGAACTCGATGACGGACCCGGTGCATGCGGCGGCGCGCGCACGCGCGGCGTCGATCGTCGCACCCGGCGCGGTGTCGGCGGCGCCGAGCAGGTCGAGGCCCTCCCGCTCTGGTCGTTCGTCGAGGACGCGGAAGTAGTCGCGGCTGCCGGCGACAGCCCGCTGGCCCGAGTCAATGAGGTAGCTCATCATCATGACGGGCTGACGCGCCATGTTGACGAGTTGGATGAGCAGCACCATGTCACCGATGGAGAAGTGCCCCTCGACGGTCTGCACGAAGATGATCGAGTAGACGCCGAAGAAGATGACGTTGAGGGCGCCGCGTCGCGCGCCGTCCATGAGGTGCCAGTAGCGCGACTGCTCGCGAGTCGTCGCGACGGTGCTCGCGTACCGCTCGTCGAACGACGTGAGCTCGCGGCGCTCCTGACCGAAGCTCTTGACGACGCGGATCTGCCCGACGACCTCGGCAAAACGTCCGCCGGCGATGTCGAACTGGCTGTTCTTCTCGCCCTCGAGCACCTGCCACTTCTTGCTCGTCAGCGTCGTCAGGTACATGAAGACGGGGAAGACGATGAGCAGCAGCAGCGCGAGCGGCCACGAGTAGATGGCGGAGATGACGAGCACCGCGAACGTCGTCAGCAGCATCGGCAGGAAGTTGTTCGCGAACGAGTTGAGGAACTGTGTCGTCTCCGAGATGTTCCGCGAGAGGCGGTTGATGATCCTGCCCGTCAGCTCACGGTCGAAGTAGCTCTGCGGCAGCGTCAGCAGCTTCTCGAAGTAGCGCGTCGACAGGATGCGGCGCAGCCGCACCGCCGTCACGTCGCCGATGTACCCGCCGATGTTGCTGATCGCCGTGTTCGCGAGGTCGGCCACGAGCAGGGCCACCGCGAACCACATGATGGTCGTGACGTGCCCCGACGGGTTCGCGCCCGTCTTGACGACGGAGACCACCTCGTCCGTCGCACCCGAGATGATGAACGGCATGACGAGCGACGTCGCCGTGATGAGAACCGAGCTGACGACGATCGCGAGATACGACGGCCACAGCGCGCGGGTGGAGGACAGGATCTTGCCGATGCTTCGCACGGATGAAGCGTGCCACCCGGCGACGACAACCCCGAAATCTCGCGGCGACGCGGTGTCCGGTGGCCGACACGACGACGCGGGCCGCCCCGGAGAAAGAAGGTGCAGCCCGCGGTGTCGGAGCGGCCGGTGCGTTCGGCGTCGCAGCGGTGTCGTCAACACGTGTTCGATGCGTCGAGCGACTTGACCTGGCACGGCAGCGTCGTGCCGTCGGGCAGCGTGACCGTGACGTCCTGTACGTAGCTGAGTCCGCCCTGCGCCACACCGCACCCGAGCGGGGCGACGGCGTTCGAGTAGTTCGTGATGAAGCGACCCGAAGGGCCGGTGGTGAAGTTGCGGCACGTCGTACCCGTGTCGTAGATGACGCCGCCGCTGACACGAGGTGTGGGGGCGCCACAGGTGGATGCCGCCATCACGGGGGCAGCGCCCGCAACGGTGACGGCGGGGATGCTCCCGGCGGCCCCTCGGGCGACGGAGCGGCGTGAGATGGGTCTGGTCATGTGGATCCCCCAGGCGATGAAACGTTTTGTCGAGCACACTCAGCTCTTCACTTGAGATCGCCGTCATCAAACGACGGGCCGTTCGTGGTGTGGGCAAACTCATGCGCTTCTGGGTGTACCGCGAAGTTGAGTGGAATACGCGCAACTTTGTTGCAGTTATACCTGACGTTGATGATGGAAGGGCC
>NZ_JAGEKQ010000057.1:0-5400 GCF_017565385.1 Dermacoccus sp. NHGro5
ATCAGATCAAGGACCCTTCTGTTGAAGAAGTCCGGCGGTGTCCTACTCTCCCACACCCTACCGAGTGCAGTACCATCGGCGCTGAAGGGCTTAGCTTCCGGGTTCGGAATGTGACCGGGCGTTTCCCACTTCGCTATAACCACCGTAACACTATGAAACATATCAACCCATCATGGCGAGTGTATTGTTTCAGAATTACACAGGGACGCGAGCACTAGCACAACAATACTGAGTGTGATAATAAGTTATCGGTTCATTAGTACCGGTCAGCTACAACCATTACTGGTCTTCCACATCCGGCCTATCAACCCCATCGTCTCTAGGGAACCTCTCACACACAAGGTGTATGGAAACCTCATCTCGAAGCGTGCTTCCCGCTTAGATGCTTTCAGCGGTTATCACTTCCGAACGTAGCCAATCAGCGGTGCTCCTGGCGGAACAACTGACACACCAGAGGTTCGTCCATCCCGGTCCTCTCGTACTAGGGACAGGTCTTCTCAAGTTTCCTACGCGCACAGCGGATAGGGACCGAACTGTCTCACGACGTTCTAAACCCAGCTCGCGTACCGCTTTAATGGGCGAACAGCCCAACCCTTGGGACCTACTCCAGCCCCAGGATGCGACGAGCCGACATCGAGGTGCCAAACCATGCCGTCGATATGAGCTCTTGGGCAAGATCAGCCTGTTATCCCCGGGGTACCTTTTATCCGTTGAGCGACGGCGCTTCCACAAGCCACCGTCGGGTCACTAGTCCCCACTTTCGTGCCTGCTCGACATGTCTGTCTCACAGTCAAGCTCCCTTGTGCACTTACACTCAAAACCTGATTGCCAACCAGGCTGAGGGAACCTTTGGGCGCCTCCGTTACCCTTTAGGAGGCAACCGCCCCAGTTAAACTACCCATCAGGCACTGTCCCTGATCCGGATCACGGACCGAAGTTAGGAGCCCAATACGACCAGAGTGGTATTTCAACAATGACTCCACACACACTGGCGTGCATGCTTCACAGTCTCCCACCTATCCTACACAAGCCGTACCGAACACCAATACCAAACTGTAGTAAAGGTCCCGGGGTCTTTCCGTCCTGCTGCGCGTAACGAGCATCTTTACTCGTACTGCAATTTCGCCGAGTTCGTGGTTGAGACAGTGGAGAAGTCGTTACGCCATTCGTGCAGGTCGGAACTTACCCGACAAGGAATTTCGCTACCTTAGGATGGTTATAGTTACCACCGCCGTTTACTGGGGCTTAAATTCTCAGCTTCACCACCGAAGTGATTAACCAGTCCTCTTGACCTTCCAGCACCGGGCAGGCGTCAGTCCGTATACATCGAATTACTTCTTCGCACGGACCTGTGTTTTTAGTAAACAGTCGCTTCTCCCTGGTCTCTGCGACCCTCACCCCTAGCCCGTACGGGCTTCAAGGCTTGGGCCCCCCTTCTCCCGAAGTTACGGGGGCATTTTGCCGAATTCCTTAACCACGATTCACTCGATCGCCTTAGTATTCTCTACCTAACCACCTGAGTCGGTTTGGGGTACGGGCGGCTCGAACCTCGCTAGAAGTTTTTCTCGACAGCATAGGATCACCCTGCTTCCCACATACGTGGTCACCATCACATCTCAGCCACATCACTGACGGATTTACCTACCAGTGGGCCTACATGCTTGGACGGGGACTACCATCGCCCCGCGGAGGCTACCTTCCTGCGTCACTCCATCGCTTACCTACTACACGATCGGGTCACACGCTCCCCACACCAGATGATCCCGAAGGACCGGTTGGCATGGTTCGGGTGTTTAGCATCCCATGGTTCAGTATGGGCGGTTCTTCGCCGGTTCCGGAATATCAACCGGATGTCCATCGACTACGCCTGTCGGCCTCGCCTTAGGTCCCGACTTACCCAGGGCAGATTAGCTTGACCCTGGAACCCTTGGTTATTCGGCGGACGGGTTTCTCACCCGTCATTCGCTACTCATGCCTGCATTCTCACTCGTGTAGCATCCACGACTCGATCACTCGGCCGCTTCACTCGCCACACGACGCTCCCCTACCCAACAACACCCCCGTTAAGGGTCAGTGTGTCATTGCCACAGCTTCGGTGATGTGCTTGAGCCCCGCTACATTGTCGGCGCGGAATCACTTGACCAGTGAGCTATTACGCACTCTTTAAAGGGTGGCTGCTTCTAAGCCAACCTCCTGGTTGTCACAGCAACTCCACATCCTTTCCCACTTAGCACACGCTTAGGGACCTTAGCTGATGATCTGGGCTGTTTCCCTCTCGACTACGAAGCTTATCCCCCGCAGTCTCACTGCCACGCTCTCACTTACCGGCATTCGGAGTTTGGTTGACGTCAGTAACCCGGTGGGGCCCATCAGCCATCCAGTAGCTCTACCTCCGGCAAGAAACACGCGACGCTGCACCTAAATGCATTTCGGGGAGAACCAGCTATCACGGAGTTTGATTGGCCTTTCACCCCTACCCACAGCTCATCCCCTCAGTTTTCAACCTAAGTGGGTTCGGTCCTCCACGCCGTCTTACCGGCGCTTCAACCTGGCCATGGGTAGATCACTCCGCTTCGGGTCTAGACCCAGCGACTCAAACGCCCTATTCGGACTCGCTTTCGCTACGGCTACCCCACACGGGTTAACCTCGCCACTGAGCACTAACTCGCAGGCTCATTCTTCAAAAGGCACGCCGTCACCCCACACAGAGGCTCCGACGGATTGTAAGCACACGGTTTCAGGATCTATTTCACTCCCCTCCCGGGGTTCTTTTCACCTTTCCCTCACGGTACTAGTCCGCTATCGGTCACCAGGGAATATTTAGGCTTAGCAGGTGGTCCTGCCAGATTCACACGAGATTTCACGGGCCCCGTGCTACTTGGGAAACAGCACAACACAGCCACACACGTTTCGTCTACGGGAGTCGCACCCTCTACGCTCAACCATTCAAGATTGTTCAACTACGCACATGGTTTCTTACTGCGCACCCTCATGTCAGTGAGGATCAGCACTGTCCCACAACCCCACAACCGCAACCCCTGACAGGTCTCACACGATCATGGTTTAGCCTCATCCGCTTTCGCTCGCCACTACTCACGGAATCACTCTTGTTTTCTCTTCCTGTGGGTACTGAGATGTTTCACTTCCCCACGTTCCCTCCCAACACCCTATGTGTTCAGGTGCAGGTGCCATGACATGATTCATGGCGGGTTTCCCCATTCGGAAATCCCCGGATCACAGCCTGTTTATCGACTCCCCGAGGCATATCGCAGATTACAACGTCCTTCATCGGTTCCTGGTGCCAAGGCATCCACCGTGTGCCCTTAAAAACTTAAGATCACAGATACTAGATGCTCGCGTCCACTGTGTAATTCTCAAACAACACGCCACACACAACCCCACACACCCAAACCCCATCCAACAAGATGAAGAGTCTTCACTTGGTGTGTGATCTTGTGTTGACCACAACCCCAGAACACGATCCGTGTCCTGAGAACCCAACAACGCGCCGAACACAACCCCAACACACTCACCACCACCACGCTTTCCCCAACCAGCCCCACATCCTCACCCCATCAAGGGATCAAGACGCGTATGACTGGTTCGTACTCGCTGATGCCGGCAACCATGCAGGCTGCACCATGATCATCGTTCCACCCATGAGCACCCCCCACACACGAACGGTGTGGCAAGGGCTTGATGCTCCTTAGAAAGGAGGTGATCCAGCCGCACCTTCCGGTACGGCTACCTTGTTACGACTTAGTCCCAATCGCCAGTCCCACCTTCGACGGCTCCCCCCACAAGGGTTAGGCCACCGGCTTCGGGTGTTACCGACTTTCGTGACTTGACGGGCGGTGTGTACAAGGCCCGGGAACGTATTCACCGCAGCGTTGCTGATCTGCGATTACTAGCGACTCCGACTTCATGGGGTCGAGTTGCAGACCCCAATCCGAACTGAGACCGGTTTTTTGGGATTAGCTCCACCTCACGGTTTCGCAACCCTCTGTACCGGCCATTGTAGCATGCGTGAAGCCCAAGACATAAGGGGCATGATGATTTGACGTCATCCCCACCTTCCTCCGAGTTGACCCCGGCAGTCTCCCATGAGTCCCCACCCGAAGTGCTGGCAACATGGAACGAGGGTTGCGCTCGTTGCGGGACTTAACCCAACATCTCACGACACGAGCTGACGACAACCATGCACCACCTGTACACCAGTCCGAAGACGCACACATCTCTGCATGATTCCGGTGTATGTCAAGCCTTGGTAAGGTTCTTCGCGTTGCATCGAATTAATCCGCATGCTCCGCCGCTTGTGCGGGCCCCCGTCAATTCCTTTGAGTTTTAGCCTTGCGGCCGTACTCCCCAGGCGGGGCGCTTAATGCGTTAGCTGCGGCACGGAACTCGTGGAATGAGTCCCACACCTAGCGCCCAACGTTTACGGCATGGACTACCAGGGTATCTAATCCTGTTCGCTCCCCATGCTTTCGCTTCTCAGCGTCAGTAATGGCCCAGAGACCTGCCTTCGCCATCGGTGTTCCTCCTGATATCTGCGCATTTCACCGCTACACCAGGAATTCCAGTCTCCCCTACCACACTCTAGTCTGCCCGTACCCACTGCAGAACCGGAGTTAAGCCCCGGTCTTTCACAGCAGACGCGACAAACCGCCTACAAGCTCTTTACGCCCAATAATTCCGGACAACGCTCGCACCCTACGTATTACCGCGGCTGCTGGCACGTAGTTAGCCGGTGCTTCTTCTCCAGGTACCGTCACGTTAGCTTCGTCCCTGGTGAAAGAGGTTTACAACCCGAAGGCCGTCATCCCTCACGCGGCGTCGCTGCATCAGGCTTTCGCCCATTGTGCAATATTCCCCACTGCTGCCTCCCGTAGGAGTCTGGGCCGTGTCTCAGTCCCAGTGTGGCCGGTCGCCCTCTCAGGCCGGCTACCCGTCGTCGCCTTGGTAGGCCATTACCCCACCAACAAGCTGATAGGCCGCGAGTCCATCCCCCACCACAAAAACTTTCCACCAACACTCCATGCGGAGATCGGTCGTATCCAGTATTAGACCCAGTTTCCCAGGCTTATCCCAGAGTGAGGGGCAGGTTACTCACGTGTTACTCACCCGTTCGCCACTAATCCACACCAGCAAGCTGGTGCTTCATCGTTCGACTTGCATGTGTTAAGCACGCCGCCAGCGTTCGTCCTGAGCCAGGATCAAACTCTCCGTAGAAAAAATTTGTTACCCTGACCGAGAAAAAAACGGTGACAAACAACAACCCCAAAAGGGTCATCGTAGTTCTGTACAATCATTAATCACTCAGCCAAAACACGCGACACTCCATAAGTGCCACTAAAATGTTTGGCGATGATCACATCGGCACGCTGTTGAGTTCTCAAA
>NZ_JAGEKQ010000058.1:0-7275 GCF_017565385.1 Dermacoccus sp. NHGro5
TGCACGACGGGTCGTGGAAGATTCTGCACGCGCGCCGCCAAGTCAGCCTCGCCTACTACCAGGCGCGTCACCCCGAACGTTTCCGCGGCCACCGCGCGCCAGTGCCCGCCCCGAAAGCGTGGGCCGGAATCAACCATCCCGGCCCTGAGTGACTCACCACAGGTTGACATCCACCGTTTCGTCCACCTTCGCGATTCTCGTCCACCTCTGCGAACGGCGTCCCCATCTGCGATTCTCGTCCACCTTCGACGCCGCCACGGACGCCGAGGTGCTCCCGCCGGGCGCCGATGCGAATGTGACCAAGAATCGCGAAAGGGGACAGGATTCGCCGACGGGGACGAGGATCGCCGGGGGGACGGCGAAGCCTCCCGGGCGCTCGGGTGAGCACGCGGGAGGCTTCGTGACCGACGACGGCCAGTGACGATCGGCCGGGATCGCCACGTCGTGGGGGAGACGCACCCTGCTGGGCTTCATCGAGTCTGCCCCGCCCAAGCGGAACCTGCTGGCGCACGCCCCGCCGAGGCGGAACCTACTCATGCAGGCACCGAGGCGGTGAGCGTCTCCGTGACGGGCTCAGGCGCCGAGGCGCTCCTTGAGACCGTCGAGCTCGACCTGCAGCTGCACGGGCAGCTGGTCGCCGAACTTCGCGAACCATTCCTCGATCTGCGGGATCTCGGCCTTCCACTCCTCGACGTCGACGGCGAGCGCCTTCTCGAGCTGCGCGTCCGTCAGGCCGAGGCCGTCGACGTCGAGCGACTCGGGCGTCGGGACGTGGCCGATGGGCGTCTCGACCGCGGCGGCCTTGCCCTCGATGCGCTCGATGACCCACTTGAGGACGCGGCTGTTCTCGCCGAAGCCCGGCCACAGGAAGCCGCCGTCCTCGTCACGACGGAACCAGTTGACGTAGAAGATCGCCGGCAGCTTGGATGCGTCGGCGTCCTTGCCCACGTTGACCCAGTGCTGGAAGTAGTCGCCGGCGTTGTAGCCGATGAACGGCAGCATCGCCATCGGGTCGCGGCGCACGAGGCCCACCGCGCCGGTCGCGGCGGCCGTCGTCTCGGACGACAGCGTCGCGCCCATGAAGGTGCCGTGCAGCCAGTCGCGGGCCTCGGTGACGAGCGGAACCGTCGTCTTGCGGCGGCCACCGAACAGGATCGCCGAGATCGGCACGCCCTGCGGGTCGTTGTACTCGTCGGCCAGGATGTCGCACTGGTCGATCGGCGTGCAGTAGCGGCTGTTCGGGTGGCTCGACAGCTCGCCCGACTCGGGCGTCCAGTCGTTGCCCTTCCAGTCCGTCGCGTGAGCCGGCGTGTTCTCCAGCTCCTCCCACCACACGTCGCCGTCGTCGGTCAGGGCGACGTTCGTGAAGACGCTGTTGCCCTTGTTGATCGCGGCCATCGCGTTCGGGTTCGTGTGCTCGTTCGTGCCCGGCGCGACGCCGAAGAATCCGAACTCGGGGTTGACGGCGTAGAGGCGGCCGTCCTCACCGAAACGCATCCAGGCGATGTCGTCGCCGAGCGTCTCGACCTTCCAGCCCGGGATGGTCGGCTTCAGCATCGCGAGGTTCGTCTTGCCGCAGGCGCTCGGGAAGGCCGCCGCGACGTAGTAGACCTTGTTCTCCGGGGAGATCAGCTTGAGGATGAGCATGTGCTCGGCGAGCCAGCCCTCGTCACGCGCCATGACGGACGCGATGCGCAGCGAGTAGCACTTCTTGCCCAGCAGCGCGTTGCCGCCGTAACCCGAGCCGAAGCTCCAGATCGTGCGCTCCTCGGGGAACTGCACGATGTACTTCTCCTCGTTGCACGGCCACGCGACGTCCTTCTGGCCGTCGGCGAGCGGCGCGCCGAGCGAGTGCAGCGCGGGGACGTACTTGGCGTTCTCGCCGAGCTCCTCGATGCGCTTCAGGATCTTCGTGCCGCAGCGCGCCATGACGCGCATCGACGCGACGACGTACTCCGAGTCGGTGATCTCGACGCCGAACATCGGGTTCTCGGCCTCGAGGTGACCCATGACGAAGGGGATGACGTACATCGTGCGGCCCTTCATGCAGCCCTTGTACAGGCCACGCATGAGGTCCTTCATCTCGTTCGGGTCCATCCAGTTGTTGGTGGGCCCGGCGTCCTTCTCGTCGACGGAGCAGATGTACGTGCGGTCCTCGACTCGCGCGACGTCCTGCGGCGAGCTCGCGGCGTAGAACGAGTTCGGCTTCTTCTCCTCGTTGAGGCGCGTGAACGTGCCCTGCTCGACGAGCTTGTCGGTGATCTGCTTCCACTCCTCATCCGATCCAGTCACCCACTGGATGCGGTCGGGGGTGGTCATCTCGGCGACCTCCGCAACCCAGGCCGCGAGGCCCTCGTGCGTCGTGCCGCCTTCGGTGGGAACGCCGGCCTTCGGCATGTCCATCGTCGTCATGTGGATCGGCCATCCTTAGTGTGCGATCGGGCCCGAGCGGGATCTCCGCGCGTGCCGTCCTGATCGCTGTCGTCGGTCACCCCGGCCGCGGACGTTTCGTGGCTGGCCACGATTGTTTTCCGCTGCACGAATGGGGACTCTTCGAACGTACGGGTATCTCGACGTCAAGATAAAATGGGCGATCGAACCAAACGTGTGAGCTGAGTCACAAATGCATGGTGACCTGTTGGTTTTCAGTGTCGAATGTCGAAAGTGACGACGAACTCGCCGTTAACTCAACATTTCCACCCACGACGATGACCTGTGGCACGGGTTGTTGGCGGGTTCGTTCGGAGGCGTTCGGAACGTTGCGCGGACGCTGAGTGCGAAACTCCCAAGCTTGGGCGTCGGAGGCCCGGGGGGTGGCGAGGCGGCTTCGAAACCCCCCAGCTCGGGCGTTTCGGCGGTCACAACCCGCCGAGGTCTTCCAGGCCCTGTGGATAACTTTCGGCATGGTCGCACCGAACCCGCGAGCCTGCAGGCATGACGACATCTCCACCCGCAGCTGAAACGTCGTCCGAACGTCGCGCGTCCCGCCGAGCGGTAGCCGAGCGGCGCCGCACCGGGTTGAACGGATTGGGCCCGTTGCCCTTCACCTCGCAGGAGGCGCTCGTGGCGGGTTTGAGTCGGAGCGACCTCGCCTCCGATGACGTCCGTCGCCTCTTCCGCGGCTCTCCCTCGTCGACGCCGTCGTTCTCGCCGATGCCGTCCTGCGCCTGAGGTCGGTGGATGCAGTGCGAGCTCGTGCTGCATGGGCGGAGTCGCTCGGCACGCGGCCCGGGCGCGGGCGGGATCTCGTGCGGCTCGTCGATGAGGCAGCCGAGTCGGCGATGGAGACGCGGCTGCGCGTGTTGCTCATCCTTGCGGGGCTGCCGCGACCGGTGGCGCAGGTCGAGGTGATGGCCGGCGGGCGTCGTCGTCGGCTCGATCTCGCGTACCCCGAGCTGAAGATCGCGATCGAGTACGACGGCGATCATCACTACACCACCGAGGCGCAGAAGCACGCGGACATCGAGCGAGAAGCGGCGTTGCGCGCCGAGGGGTGGGAGGTCGTCCGCGTCGTGTCGCACGGGAAGTCGCGCAGTGCGCTCGGGCATGGTGTGGCGGTAGTCCGCCAAGGTGAGAAGACCCGGCCCGGCGAAGGCCCATGCGCGAGAACGGGCCCACATCGCCTCGTCGGCACCAGCGGCACGCGCGAACACGGCGCGACCCGGTGCGTCGAAGAGGTCCCAGGCGTAGAGCAGGTCGACCGCGGGGTCACCCACACCGAGCCCGCCGAAGTCGATGACCCCGGCCAGCGCGCCGCGAGCGTCGACGAGCACGTTCTCGGGCGACAGGTCGGTGTGCACCCAGGCCCCGGCCTTAGGCGCGGGGCCGACCTCGCGCAGCCGCTTCCACGCCAGGCGCACCTGAGCCGGGTCGAAGAGATCGCTCAGCTCATCGGCTGCTTCCTCCACCCAGCCGTCAGTGGTGTCGTTCACCGGCTCCCCACAGCGGTAGCCCCAGCGCTCGGCGCCGCCCACTTCGCCGCAGGTGTCGAGCGCGTGGAGCTCTGCGGTGAACTCGCCGAGCGTGGTGGCAAGCGCTTGCTGCATCGGCGCCTCAAGATCTCTGGGCGTGCGGCCTTCGAGCCATGTGATGACGGCCCATCGGCGCGGAAACACCGCACTTGGGCGCCCGGTGAACTCGATTCGGGGGATCGGTGTTCTCACGGCAGCTCCGAGCATCGGCAGCCACGTCACTTCCTTGGCCAGGTCGTCGGCGTAGGCATCCGAGCGTGGCGGACGAAGCGCGAGGTGCTCCCCGATCCGGAAGACCCAGTTGCTGCTGCCGGACGTCTTGCTCGGGCGCACCTCGAGCGTCGAAAGGCGAGGTGCCTGTTCACGCAAGAGTCGGGCAGCGTCGGCAGCGTCGGGCTCAGAACTCATCATGACGGGAGTTTTGCAGCCGACTCGGCGAGCGGCGACGCATTTTCTCCCGATGCTGGGAGATGAGCGCCGGCATCACACGCGAGAGAGCACCAGCGTGATCTCGTGGCGGTTGTGCTGCAACTGCCGCGCGAAGGTGATGTCGTACGCCTTCGTCAGCATCGTCATCGCCTCGTCGGCCTGCTTGACGGGGTTGTTCGTGCCGAGCTTCAACGTCACGATCGCGCTGCCGCCGGGACGCAGCATGTCGGACGCCTCGAGCATCGTGTGCGCCGAAAGCTGCGGCGGCATGCGCATGTCGTTGACGATGAGGTCGACGCGCTCGCCGTGCTTCGCGACGAACTCGCCCGCCGTCGTCTTGTGATGCTCGACGCCGCCGAGGTTCATGACGCGCTCGTCGATGTCGGCCGGGTCGACGGCGTGCACCTGCGAGAAACCGTGCGAGCGCAGGATGCGCGTCCAGCCCCCGGGGCTCGCGCCGAGGTCGACGGCGACGTCTCCGCGCGGCACGTCGATGAGACCGAAGAGTTCTTCGAGCTTGAACTCGGCGCGGCTGACCTGCTCCTTGCGCGCGGCGAGGCGGATGCGCCCGCCGGCCCAGTCGGACAGGCCGAGGTGGGTCGGCGTCACCCCCGTCGTCAGACGATCCTCACCGAGGCAGAGCGACAGCGTGTGCTCGGCGCCGCCGGGGACGACGCGGACACCTTCGTCCATGAGCATCTCGAGCAGGGGGCGACGCACCTTGCCCGGCGCCCAGGGCGCCTGCCCCGAATCCCAGGTGTGCAGCGACACGGCGTCACCGGCCCGATATTGGCCCGCCTCGGTCAGCGCTTCGAGGCGCGTCGTCATCGCGTCGAGGGCCCACTCGGCGATCTCCTCGACGTCGTCGTGCCGATGCGCCTTCGTCGGCGTGTGCGCCTCGACGTTCGCGAGGTACTTGCAGAACCTGAGGTAACCGCTCGTCGCGAGGTCGTGGATCCGTTCGAGGCCGCCGTCCTTCAACTGCACGAGCCCGGCGTCCTCGCCGACGCGCGTCACCTTCTCGATGTCGAGCTCACGGCGCAGCTCGACGACGGCGAAACGGTAGTAGTCGGGCGTGGTGGAGAACAGCACGGGAAGCTCGATCACCCGGTCAGTCTAGTGGCGAACGACATGACCCCGATCGCGCGTCGGCGGCCGTCGGCCACAACCGAACCTCCTGCACCGGCGACGTCACGAACCCCCACCCATCAGGCAGGTGGGGGTTCGTCAGGGTGCCGAGGTGAGGGTCAGTGTTCGTGGCCCTCGAGGCGTGCTTCTTCGGCGTCGAAGGCGTCGGGGTCGATCCTGTTCCGCACGAAGAACCACCCGATGACAAGGACGATCGCAACGATGGGGGAGGCGACGCAGACCGTCAGGAAGCCCTTGTTGTCACTGGTCGCCAGGAGCACGACGACGGCGACGAGAAACAGCAGCGCGAAGATGTCGCTCGCGGGGGAGGCCCACAGGCGGAACGCGGGCCGCGGGGCGCCGCCACGCTTCGACTTCACGACGAACGCGAGGTGGCTCAGCATGATGAGGCACCACACCGCGATGATGCACACCGACACGAAGTTGAGCGCGATCTCGAACGCCTCGCTCGGCCACAGATAGTTGATGACCACGCCGACAGCGCCGAGTGCAGCCGTCGCGATGATGCCGGCGGCGGGCACGGCGCGCCCGCTCATGACGCCGAGGAAGCGCGGCGCCGAACCGGAGACGGCCATCGACCGCATGACACGTCCCGTCGAGTACAGGCCCGAGTTCATCGACGATGCCGCGGCCGTGATGACGATGACGTTCATGACGTCCCCCGCGTGTGGCACGCCGGCTTGCGCCAGGGCGGTGACGAACGGCGACGTCGTCGACGAATACTCATCGGTGGGCAGCAGCAGCGTCAGCAGCACGAGGGAACCGAGGTAGAAGACGATGATGCGCCACAGCACCGAGTTGACGGCGCGCGGCATGACCTCGAGCGGGTTCTCGGCCTCACCGGCGGCGACGCCGACGAGCTCCATCGACGAGTAGGCGAAGATGACGCCCTGCATGAGCATGAACATCGGCGCGAGACCGTGCGGGAAGAACCCGCCGTGGTTGGTGATGTTGTGCAGCCCGGGTGCGGAACCACCGACGTGGTGGCCGGAGACGATGAAGTAGATCGCGAGGGCCATGAACCCCAGCAGGGCGGTGACCTTGATGATGGAGAACCAGAACTCCATCTCACCGAACAGCTTCACCCCGACGAGGTTGATCGCGACGGTCACGACGAGGGCGATGGCTGCGATGACCCACTGAGGGACGTGCTCGCTGAAGAAGCCCCAGTAGTGGAAGTACAGGGCGATCGCGGTGCAGTCGACGACGATCGTCGTCGCCCAGTGGATGAAGTGCATCCAACCGGCGGTGTAGGCAGCCTTCTCGCCGATGAACTCCCGGCTGTAGCTGACGAACGCGCCCGAGCTCGGGCGGTGCACGACCATCTCGCCGAGGGCGCGCACGACGATCATCGCGACGACACCGCAGATGGCGTACGAGATGAGCAGGGACGGCCCGCCCTTCTCGAGGCGGCCACCGGCACCGAGGAACAGTCCGGTGCCGATGGCGCCACCGATGCCGATCATCTGGATGTGGCGGTTCTTCAGGTTCTTCGCATAGCCGTGGTCACCGGCGTCGGCGGGGCGTCCCGCGGTGGGCGCCGGGTTGTTCTGGGTGTCGGCGGAGGTCGACATCGCTCCCTTTCACGTCGAGGCCGGGTGCGGCCTGGGCACGCACACACTAGGGGAGGCGTGCGGCATCAACGCACGCAGGGCCGTCATCGCCGTGAGCGATCCGGTCACGAGGAGGCGTCTGGAGTGCACAGACGTGACGGCGCCCCACCCGG
>NZ_JAGEKQ010000059.1:0-1904 GCF_017565385.1 Dermacoccus sp. NHGro5
CGCGCTGGCCGGGGGTGGGGCAGACAAGACGTTGATGGGGTCGCAGCCAAGCTCGTATGAAGTCATGCTCACCCCGGCCAGCGCGAACCAGACTCGGATGCCCGCACCGACGGCACGTGGGCGAATCAGTTGCAAGGCAAAGCTGAGCGCCTGCCAGTCACCTATGGAGTCACACGCGCCGCCGGCGGGGCCCTTCCATCATCAACGTCACCTCTCCGTGCAGCAGTCCCCACCAGCCGCGCCCTCCAGCGGATCGTCAAGTCCCCTGCTGACGGCGACTTCGGCCCCAACTCGATCCGTGCACTCCAGCGCTACCTCAACCGTGGCGTGCTCGCGGGGAAGTTCAAGCTGCCGTGACCACCATCGGCCACGCCGTCGCTGACCACATCTACCGCACCCAGCCCAGCGTCCTCGCCCGCTGCCTGGGCCTCATCTTGTCCGGCTGTCTGGTCCTCGCGTGGGCCGGGCTGCGACTGACCCGATCGATCGGAGCATCATGACCCACCCGCGCACTCAAGGCTGACGCGAAGAACCGCGCCGCCCGCACCCTCCTGCAAGGCCTCGCCATTGACGTCCTCATCGCCGTCGGCACCGCCCTGGCCATGTGGTTGCCTGATGCCACCCTCACCGCCGGCGAGTCGTGGCTCGTGCTCGGCGCGTCCGTCGGCAAGACCGCCCTGACCGTCCTCGCGTCATGGCTCATGCGGCTCAAGATCGACGGGTCTGCGCTGCCCGCCCCGCTCCCGCCGGCCGACCCGGGTGAGCCCGACGACGACACCGCCTGATTCCATCCGGTGCTGCACCAACAGCCCCCTTCGCTCGCCTCTTACGAGGTGGCCAAGGGGGGCTGTCTTGTCATTCGGGGTTGCGACTCAGGTCAACTGAGCACTCTCGCCGGAGACTGTTGCCGAGCGCGAGCGCGCGCCGATCTGGGCGCTGGTCGCCGGGCCTCGGGTACCGTTGCGTCGCTCGAAGGTCAATGTTTGCGCGGCTTGTGAGCCGGCGCCGTCAGGATCGACTATGACTGAGCGTTGGGTCCAGTAGGTGACGTCGTTGCAGTAGTCCCGGCTCTGCGTGAAGGACCCACGGACATGGAAGCCACCCAAATACAGGCGACCGTCGGATTTGACCTCGTCGGCGAGGATCGGGCAGTTGTATTTCCACGTGTAAGGCGTGTAGAGCAAGCCGTCCGACTTCTTCTGCGCCTCACCGCGGGTGGGGCCGGACCAGCAGGTGGAGTGACCACTCAGGTTCGCCCAGGTGGCGCTCTGCTCTCCGATGATCCAGTAGATCAGGGCCGCGTCGGCCACGGTCGACTCCGGGGTGATGTCGTAGAGGTAAAGGCCGTAGGGTGCGCCGTCGGGGCCCGCGCCGGTCAACGTTGAGTCGACTTCGAGCGTCCAGCTGCAGCTGCCGCTGGACCTTGGCGTGTTCCGGACCCACCCGTTCACGCCTGGGTCCTTACGGACCGGGACAGACGCCGCCAAGCTGGGTGCAGCTGCTGCGATAGTAACGGCAGGTACCGCCCAAGCGGCCCCCTTTGCAATGGTCCGTCGGTCTAAGGACCTGCTGCGCTCAGTCATGGAATTCCCCCGTTTAGTAAAGGATTGAGTAGGTCTTTACGTTAGGCAGCGTAGGGGGCCTGTGCTATCCCAGGCAAGACGACCCATCGCCGAATGATGACTGGCTCTTCACAGATGAGGGTGTAGTTGAGGTCTGAATCCGCCGGACTCGAGCAGGGATCTGGCGATGTAGTTGGTCAGGTTGCGGAAGCCCAGGGCCGAGCCGCGCAGGTGCTCCAGGCGTCCGTTGATCGCCTCTGTGGGGCCATTGCTGGTGCCAGGCCGCTCGAAGTAGGCCAGCACGTCGGTGGCGCGAGCCTTCAGGGTCCGACCGAGCTTGCG